>DCEG01000030.1 GCA_002316835.1 Bacteroidales bacterium UBA1035
TCCAGTAACAGGCATAGGCAGATTTCCGCGATTAGACACAAAATTCTTAGAAAGATTGAACGTTTCGTCAGCTGTTGTTGCCGATTCTATTTTCGGCTCAGGTTGTTTTACAGCGGGTTCCGCTATTTTTACCGGAGCAGTTTCCGTGTTATCGGATTCTTTTCGAGCAGGTTCTTCTATTTTTCTTTTTGCTTCGGTTTCACGGCGAGCTCTCGCAGCAACCTCCTCAGCTTTTCGTTTTCTTTCGGCCTCCGCCACCAAACGTCGTGCCTCGGCTTCACGTTCCTGACGAGCCACCTCTTCTGCAATCAGTTTTTCGATTTGCGCATCTAGTTTTCGAGCTTGCAACTGTTTGTTTTGAAGTGTTTTTTGCAGTTCTTGTTGCTTTCCACGTGCTTCCGCCATTTCAGACTGACGTGCATTTTCTTCTTCCTGCAATTTGACTTGTTCTGCTTTTAGAGCATTTAATGCATTTTGCTTATCAGTCTGGGTCTTGGCTAGTTCGTCTTTTTTAGCAGTTAACTCTACATTTTGTTGCTTGATTTCTTCAGCCTGATTTTTGCGCCACTTAGAATAATCGCGCAAATACTGCATCCTTCGTAATGATTCTCCCAGAGATCTACCGGAAAGGACAAAAAACAACTCGTTCTGTCTGCTTCGACTGGCCTGCATCACCCGAACCGCTTTGGCATAACTGTCCTGTTTTTGTTTTAGCTCTTCGTTCAACCGTTTTATTTCGGATTCCAAATGTGATTGTTCTCTTTCCAAAGCAGTAATTTCCTGATCTTTCAGCGTCATCATTTCTTTTCTCGCAGCAATTTGTTTGTTTATGAGGTTGATACGCTGAAGAATGGTAGTTGTTTGTTTTTTCACATCGAGAAAGAGCTTGTTGGTGTTTTTGATCTCCTCAAGCAGTATTTTTTGCTGTTTCTGCAGATTATCGATTTGCTGAGTTTGCGAACAAAGGGTTATAGCAAACATCAAAAACAACCCTATAACAAAGAACCTTCCCATCAATTATTCGTTAATATTTTAACAATATCCGAAATCGAAGCTCTCGTATAAGTTCTCGGAATCGAAATCTGAAGATCGAAATTTTCATCGAGTGTTATACCTGAGAATTCTAATCCGACATTCACTTTTCGCTTTTCTGAGGCCAAAGCAACTTCCATTTTATGAGGAAAGGCTTTATAAGTTTCCTTAACGAAGTTTCCGTAGCGCCAATCCATGGAGTAATTTTCTTTAGGCTCAAACAAACGGGTCGAAGCAATTCTATCGTTTCCATCGATCTCAAAGCTATATTCAATACCCGACTCATCATCGACAGATTTTAATAAATAATACATGTCGGAAGCACGCCCGGATAAAAATTTATCATAATCAGCATAGATAACATCATTTTGTCCGGATACGAATATATGATTGGTAAGTAGTGATTGAAGGGTTTTATATTCAAACCCCACCGGATAAATCTTCTTAACGTCTTTGATGGATTCCCTCACGTATCGTTTGTTCATCCTGTCCAAAAGGACCAGACTGTCGGTATCAGCATACAAACGCAACATTTCCACCCCGAATAATGGTTGGACAGATAATTGAATAGCCTTGTCTTTCACTATCCGAAGGCTAGCCTTGGAACTCAACGATTTTGTTCCGGATGAAAGGTTGAGATTAAGCCGCGATGAAAATGTTTTGAAATTTAGTTGACTATTTAAAACATCTGAAAACAAATCCGCATCCACTTTGTGTTCAAGCGGAGCAGATGTGACTACTTGTCTTTTTGATTTACAGGAGTATAGCACCAAAAACAATATGCTTGCAAAAAAGAGTATAATTATATGTTTAAATTTCATTCTTTTATGTATTCTTTTCTTCTGATTTTTTTGTTTAATGTTTTGGAATCGCTTCCCAGCTCTTTGGCTTTTTTCCATTGCTCCACAGCTTTTTCCTTTTCGCCCGTCACGGCAAGTATATCGCCGTAGTGCTCCAGAACTTCCGCTGAAAGTTCATCTTTTCCGTACTCTACTGCCTTCTCAATATATATTTTAGCCATTGTGTAGGCTCCCTGTTCAAACAAAATCCATCCATAAGTATCCAGATAAGTCGGGTTTGTAGGCTCGGCCTTGATAGTTATTCCGCTCATCTGCTCCGCCTTGTCCAGATTCTTTCTTTCCTGCGACAAATAATAACTATAATTGTTTAAAACTGGCAGGTTCTGGGGATTCAGTTTCAACGCCTTTTCGTAATTTTCAAAAGCTACATCATTATTTTTCAGGAAATGATTGAGGTCTCCAATCTGCCCGTAGAAATCAGACTCAATCATCTGGTTTTGAAATTCAGCATTTGCCAAACCCTGTTCGTAGATACTTAACGCTTCCTTATACTTTTTCTGCTGAAATTTGGCCAATCCCATATAAAAATAGAATTGAGGTGCGGAAGGAATATTTTTTATGCCTCTTTGTGTAATTTCAATTACTTTATCGAGAGCTGTTGTATCTGGTAAGGCGATACGGAGCATTTGTTCGTATCCAGCAGGATTGGCAGGATTTTCTTTGGTAAAAATCTCAAACTGCTCCATCGCCTTTTTTTTGTCTTCCTGCAACAACAACACATCACCGTACATCATGTTGATCTGCGTATTATTTGGATGCTGTTCAAGCATGGACTGAAAAAGCGGATTGGCAGTTTTAACATCTTGCTGGCTTTGACGCAGAACAGTAATATAGCGGGCTAAAAGCTGCAGTTTCATTTCAACTTCCATCTTGCTGCTTGTAATTGCTTTTTGAAGTTCCTCAATAGCAGCCGTTTTATTATTGGTTTTTTCGTAGTAGTTAACCATTGAGAGAATCAGCGAAGGTTCATCGGGATCGATAAGTTTTGCTTGAGCATAATATCCCAGCGCTTTTTCAGTCTGATTGTCTTGTAGGTACAAGTCGCCCATCAAAAGTTTGTACCGGATATTATCGGGATTTTTATCAATGACAGACTGAATTTCCTCAAACGCCTGCTCTTTCCTATCCATCATATTATACAAACGGAATTTATTGAGCGTTATGGCATCTGAAACTCCGGTATATTTCTGCAATGTATCCAACGATTGAATGGCTTTATCAAGTTCGCCGTTATCGCCATACACATTGGCAAGTTCAAAATAAAGATCAATCTTATCCGGATAGGTTTTGAGCAAATAGTTATAGATATCAATAACTTCTTCCTTCAGATCAAGTTCTTTGCTCAGTCCGGCAAGAATCATATTGTAGTAATAGTTTGCGGGATCGTATTTTACCGCTTTGCGGAAATGATCTAATGCTGTATTTTTTTCTTCTAACGTACTGTAATAGGCACCCAGCTCCACAAGAACGCTGGCATTGGTGGAGTCAATTGAGTAGCAGTGTTGGAGCAGGTCGAAAGCCTCGTCATACCTACCCTGGGTCTTGGCATTTACAGCTTCGTAAAAGTAGTAATCGAATTTCCGTTGGGTTGTTTCATTCAGGATCAACCCTTTTTCCTGCGAAAAAATATTCATCGAGAAAACCAGGAATAAGACACCTAAAGCAGTTCTGTATTTTTTAAAATTCATTCGTTATTATTATGATAATTTCGTGCTATTAAAGACGCAAGCATCGCGCCTCTACAAAGTATTGTGCTAATGCTGTCCGGTGTGTCCGAATCCTCCGGTTCCCCTTTTAGTTTCGTCCAAATCATCTACTTGCTCCCATCCCACCTTGGCATGTTGAGCGATTACCATCTGACAGATGCGTTCTCCATCGTTAACGATGAAATCTTCGCTCGATAAATTAACCAGAATCACACGAATTTCTCCTCGATAATCGGCATCAATCGTCCCCGGTGAATTTACAATGGATATCCCGTATTTAACTGCCAGTCCACTTCGCGGACGAATCTGCGCTTCGTATCCTTCGGGAAGCTGAATGTATATCCCGGTGGGGATAAGCGACCGTTGCAACGGCCTCAACGTAACCGGTTCGTCTATGTTGGCCCGTAAATCCATGCCAGCAGACAAAGCCGTAGCGTATTCGGGTAATGAGTGCTTCGATTTATTGACAATTTTAACCTGCATAATATCCTAAGGAATAGACTAAAAAACGTATTTTGTTTAAACCTGCGAATTTAGTCATTTATGAGCAAATATTTGCCGAATTGATAAAATTTAAGGAAATTGAGCCTTCAAAAAACGGTTTATTTTTTGAAACAAATATTTTAGTGGAGTAAAAAATTGCATATCTTTGTAACGCTATGAGCCAACAA
>DCEG01000031.1:0-5109 GCA_002316835.1 Bacteroidales bacterium UBA1035
AATATTGTTTTATATGCAATGAAATATAATGGTTTCTTGGGTAGTGTTTTCGTTTTCTTTGGTGAGTTTAAAACAAAAACTTCCCGACCAAAATTTCTTTGGTCGGGAAGTTATCTATAATCTAAATTCTAATAGTCTAATGTCTATCAGTTTACTTCACCTCTTCAAAATCAACATCCGTTACATCATCGGCGGGTTTGGAGTCGTTTTGTGCGGTTTGCTGACCGTTGGCTCCGGCGAATGGATCGCCACCGCCCTGTGCGCCACCTTGTGCATTGGCTGCGTTGTACATATCTTGCGAAGCAGCCTGGAAAGCGGTGTTTACTTCTGCCATAGCAGCGTCGATGCCTGATATATCCTGTGCTTTATGAGCTTCTTTCAACTTATTCAGCGCAGTTTCGATAGGAGCTTTTTTATCGGCAGGAATCTTATCACCATATTCTTTCAACTGTTTCTCAGTTTGGAAAATGGTTGAGTCGGCTTGATTCATTTTGTCGATGCGTTCTTTTTCTTTCTTATCGGCTTCAGCGTTAACGGCAGCTTCTTCTTTCATGCGCTTGATTTCGTCGTCGCTCAATCCTGAAGAGGCTTCAATACGGATTTTTTGTTCCTTCCCGGTTGCCTTGTCTTTTGCCGATACGTTGAGAATGCCGTTGGCATCGATATCGAAGGTTACTTCTATCTGAGGTATTCCTCGTGGAGATGGTGGAATTCCATCAAGATTAAACACGCCGATTTGTTTATTATCACGTGCCATCGAACGTTCTCCTTGCAATACGTTGATCTGGACCGAAGGTTGGTTATCGCTTGCTGTTGAGAATACTTCACTCTTTTTGGTTGGAATAGTTGTATTTGCATCGATGAGTTTTGTCATCACGCCACCCAATGTTTCGATACCTAACGACAACGGAGTTACGTCCAACAACAACACGTCTTTTACTTCTCCTGTAAGAACGGCTCCTTGAATGGCTGCGCCAATAGCTACAACTTCATCGGGGTTCACACCTTTGTGAGGAGTTTTACTGAACATCTTTTCAACCAATGCCTGAACTGCAGGGATACGGGTTGAACCACCCACGAGAATCACTTCATCGATATCTGAATTGCCTAGTCCGGCATCTTTCATTGCGGTTTGACACGGAGCCACACATTTCTGAAGTAAATTGTCGATCAATTGCTCAAATTTTGCACGTGAAAGCGTTTTTACCAAGTGCTTTGGAATTCCGTTTACAGGCATAATGTATGGCAAATTAATCTCGGTGCTTGTTGTGCTCGAAAGTTCAATCTTTGCTTTTTCAGCAGCTTCTTTCAAACGTTGTAGGGCCATTGGGTCTTTGCGAAGATCCAGACCTTCGTCTTTTAAAAACTCTTCGGCAAGCCAGTCGATAATTTTGTGGTCAAAATCATCTCCACCCAAGTGTGTATCACCGTTGGTTGATTTTACTTCGAAAACCCCATCTCCCAATTCCAGAATAGAGATATCGAATGTTCCACCACCAAGGTCGAAAACAGCAATTTTGGAATCTTTGTGTTGTTTGTCAAGACCATAAGCTAAAGCAGCAGCAGTAGGTTCGTTTACGATACGGCGAACATTTAGTCCGGCAATCTCTCCGGCTTCCTTAGTTGCCTGACGTTGTGCATCGCTGAAATATGCCGGTACGGTAATTACAGCCTCGTTAACGGTTTGTCCCAGATAATCTTCGGCGGTTTGTTTCATTTTCTGAAGTATGATAGCCGAAATTTCCTGAGGAGAATATAATTGTCCGTTGATATCAACACGTGGTGTATTATTGTCACCTCTCGCTACTTTGTACGGAACACGTGTAATTTCTTTCTGCACCTGATCGTATGTTTCACCCATAAAGGTTTTTATAGAGTAAACAGTGTTTTTTGGATTGGTGATTGCCTGACGTTTAGCAGGATCACCCACTTTCCTTTCTCCATTTTCAACAAAAGCAACTACCGACGGTGTAGTACGTTTTCCTTCGTTATTAGGAATTACAACCGGCTCGTTGCCTTCCATTACGGAAACGCAGGAGTTTGTGGTTCCTAAGTCTATTCCTATTATTTTTCCCATAATTTATGTATTTTAATTGTTTAGTTTTCTGTTTTTTTGTCTGTACAAATTATATTTTCAAATGTTATGCCAAAAAATGATATTAGAGGATAAACTGACAGATTGTCGTTAAATTTTTATTGAAGTTTTGGCATGCGTACAAAGTTTTTCGTTACCTTTGAAATGTTTCCATAAATTTTAAAATCAAAAATAATAATCAAAATAATTTAAGAATTATGTTTACAAAGGAAGATTTAGCGTTGTTGCAGAAGAAAAATATTTCGCAACAACAGGTTGATGCTCAATTAAATTATTTTAAAAGTGGATTTCCTTTTCTGAAAATCTTGAGTGCGGCATCTGTAGAAAATGGAATTTTGCGTATATCGGATACCGAACAAGACGAGTATCTATCGGCTTGGAAAGATTTTCTGAAGACAGACAAAAAGGTTACTAAATTCGTGCCTGCATCAGGAGCTGCCAGTCGCATGTTTAAAGATTTATTCGCCTTTATTGATGCAGGATACGATACACCCGAAACGAAGTTTGAAAAAACATTTTTCGATGATATAAAGAAATTCGCTTTCTATGAAGCATTGGATGAAGCCTGCAAAAAAAGTTTCGGAAAAACTGTTTCTGAATTGATTCAGACGGGTGAATATAAATCGATTATAAAGGTTTTGCTTTCTCCCAACGGGTTGAATTATGGTAATCTGCCCAAAGGTTTATTACTGTTTCACAGATACGAAGAGGGAAACCGAACACCTGTTGGTGAGCATATGACAGAGGGAACGTTGTATGCAAAAGACAAAAATGGCGTGGTGAATATTCATTTCACGGTTTCCGAAGAACACAAAGAGTTATTCGAACTGCTGGTTGCTGCAAGAAAGTTGGGTTATGAGTTGAAATTAGGTTCAAAATTCAACGTTTCATATAGTGTTCAAAAACCAAGTACCGATACCATTGCGGTAGATATGAACAATGATCCTTTCCGAGAAGATGACGGATCGTTGCTTTTCCGTCCCGGAGGGCATGGATCATTGATCGAAAACCTGAATGACATTGATTCGAACATTATTTTTATCAAGAATATAGACAATGTAGTTCCTGATCGGTTAAAGGAAAGCGAAGCTTTGTATAAACAACTTTTGGGTGGTGTGTTGGTGAAGATTCAACAACGGGCTTTTGGTTATCTTGATGAGCTTATTTTCGGTGAAGTTACCAGTGAAAGGTTGCAGGAAATGTTGAGGTTTACTGAAAATGAGCTTTGTATCCTTCATCCCAATGAATCGTTCGCAGACGATAATGAACTGAAAAATTATCTGATTACCAAGCTCGATCGTCCGTTCCGTGTGTGTGGTATGGTGAAAAATGTAGGCGAACCGGGTGGCGGTCCTTTCATTGCAGAAAATCCTGACGGAACTGCTTCACTTCAGATTCTGGAAAGTTCTCAAATAGATAAAGACGATTTAAAAGCCGTAGATGCTTTCAAACATGGTTCTCATTTCAATCCCGTGGATTTAGTTTGCGGAGTGAAGTGCCATAAAAATAACAAATTCGATTTGACGAAATTCGTGGATAAGAACACAGGTTTTATTTCACAGAAGTCCAAAAGTGGAAAAGATCTGAAAGCATTGGAACTTCCCGGGCTTTGGAACGGTGCTATGAGTGACTGGAACACAATTTTCGTGGAAGTACCGATCAGTACGTTTAATCCGGTGAAAACGGTGAATGATTTGTTACGGCCGGAACACCAGTAATAATCTACGTTTTTGGATTTACGACTGCAGATTTAGAAATTAAAGAGGCTGCCTTTACTTTTGAGGCAGCCTCAATTATCTAAAAATCTAAATTCATCTTTCAAATGCGTCGGACGGGTAATCCGTCAGACGCGGTGTTGAATTTATCCAAAGTCTTTGTTCTTTTGTCCTTGTTCTCTTCTAATACCCAAACAGATCTTCTTGTGAAATGCGATGAATAGGACCGTATTTTTCAAGAGTTTTCAAATCAAGATCCGCTTCTTTTCCTAATATATAATAGGTGTATTTGCGATCTTTTACCCATTTTTCCTGGAAGGCCTTCACATCTCCGAGGGTCATCGTGGGAGCTTTTTCGAAAAGTTCTTTACGACTGTCGCTTTTCAAACCTAAGTCTTGTGCATAGATGTATGCCCAAAGAATATCTTCTTTTGTTATCCGATCAGTACTTAAACGGGTGATTAATCCTTCTTTCGCAAGGTTGAACGCATTTTCTGACACGGGCATATCGTTGATAATGGAGTCAAATGCTTTCATGGCATCTCCCATCTTATCGTTTTGCGTAGCAATAAACGCGCGCATCAGATACGGATACTTCAATTGCGATGGACGAATCAGATATGCGCTCGCAGAATATGCAAGTCCACGGGCTTCGCGCATTTCCTGAAATACAATGGCGTTCATGCCACCACCAAAATAAGCGTTATACATTTCGCGCATGTTTTCAATTTCGCGCTCAAAACGTCGACCGTCGTTGGAAACCATTCCGAAATAAATTTGCTTTGCATCGTACTCTGCCAACAGTACTTTGTTTTCAGTGGTTTCGGGTTGTTTAAATCGTGTGTCCTTTGGAACAGACGTAAGTTTGGCAGGCACTTTGTGCAGCGAATTAAGCGTCGATAACAGTTTTTGTTCACTATCTGGGCCATAATACATGATGCGATGTTCAAAACTATTCAGTTTTTTGATGCGGTCGGTGAGCTCCTTAGGATTCATCGATTTTAATTCCGTTTCCGAAAGAATGTTCTTATCGGGAGAATCGGGCCCCCAGACAGCGTACTGCGTAAGTCTGCTGAAATTTGTTCCCTGATTAAGCTTGGCATCGGCACGTTGTTTCAAAATATCGGTTGTTAGATTGGTGTAAGCCGATGCATTCACTTGTGGGTCGGAAAGTAATTCTTCGAATAACGCCAGCGCTTTGTTCATATTTTCGGCTAATCCCGTAAGGCTCACATAAACACGCTCTGTACCCGGATATACTCCAAACGAGCACGCCAGATTATAAAACTCTCTTTTAAT
>DCEG01000031.1:5292-33418 GCA_002316835.1 Bacteroidales bacterium UBA1035
TTTAATTTGTTCCGGCGATTTTTTGGAAGTGCCAAGATATTCCATGTATTGGAAAGCTGTTCCAAGTGCTTTATCGGTGTTGTTACCCATGTCGAAAACGTAAGTGAGGCTGAAAACGCCGTTGGTGGTGTTTCTTTTATAGAGAACGGGGACATTAGACTTACCACGTAGGATTTTCATATCTTTATCGAAATCCAGAAAAACCGGTTCAATGGGCGTAACTTTTGTCGATTGAATTTCACGCAAGAAATCGCTGCTCACGTCACGATTTGTTGCGATAGGCGTGATCTGTGGTTTATCTATTTTCAGTTCGTTAGGATCTTTCCCTTCCCGTTTGTAGATAACGGCGTAATTATTACCGAAATTCTTGTTGGCAAAATCCACAATCTGTTGTTTCGTTATCTTTGAAATACGGTCGATTCGTGTGACTTCATCTGTCCAGTCCGTTCCGTTTATGAATGAGTTTACGAACCAGTTTGCACGTCCGCTGTTGCTTTCGATACGATACATTTGGGTTAGTTTCATATTGTTGATGGTTGCTGTCAGGAGTTCGTCGGAAAAATCACCTTTTTTCAGTTTATCGATTTCGCCGAGCAGCAAATCACGTACTTCTTCTAACGCTTGTCCTTGTTTAGGATTTCCGCTCATAATGAATGCGCAATAATCCGCCATACTGCTGGATCCCGCATATGCCGAGAGAACTTTTTGTTGTTGCAGCAGGTTCAAGTCGATTAATCCGGCTTGCCCGTTGCTCATGATCATTCCAATCATATCGAGCATATCTTTATCGGGCGTGTTCCATCCTCCAAAACGCCATCCGAGCATAATATTGGCTGCTTCCAGCCCCAGCACTTCAGAAATCAAAGGTTCGTTGATGGGCGTGGCAGCAGATGTGTTGAGTGTTGGTAAATTCGGATTTGGGCGTAATTTCCCGAAATACGAATCTACGACTTTAATCATTTCATCGGGATTGAAATCGCCAGCAAGACACACTGCCATATTATTGGGCACGTAATATGTTTTGTAATAATTCTTGATGTTGATGATGGACGGGTTTTTCAAATGTTCCTGCGTTCCCAATACGGTTTGTTTTCCGTAAGGGTGATGCGGGAAAAGTGACGCCAGCATTTTTTCATACACTTTGCGGCTGTCGCGTGTGAGCGACATGTTTTTTTCTTCGTAAACGGTTTCCAACTCTGTGTGAAATCCTCTGATTACATTGTTCTCAAAACGATCAGACTGAATTTTTGCCCAGTTTTCGATTTGGTTCGATGGAATATTTTCCGTGTAAACTGTCATGTCGAAACCGGTGTAGGCATTGGTTCCGCTAGCACCGATGGACGACATCAGTTTGTCATACTCATTAGGAATGGCAAACTTAGATGCTTCGAATGAAACGCTGTCAATTTGTTTGTAGATGGCTCTGCGCTCATTTTCGTTTTGGGTGCTGCGGTACAGTTCAAACAAACGTTCCACTTCTTTCAAAAGTGGTTCTTCTTTGGAATAATCCTGCGTTCCGAATTTCTTGGAACCTTTAAACATCAAATGTTCAAAATAGTGTGCCAATCCGGTAGTTTCAGCCGGATCATTTTTCCCTCCCACGCGTACTGCAATGTACGTTTGTATGCGTGGCGTTTCGGGGTTCACGCTCATGTAAACTTTCAATCCGTTGTCCAGCGTATAAATGCGTGTGTTGATCGGATCGTTGGGTACTGTCTTGTAGTTCAGATTACTGTTCTGAGAGAATACGCTTGTGGAGATAATAGCGATTAAGACAACAACTGCAAATGAGATGATTTTTTTCATAGGTTACAATTTAGAAATGAATATGTCACATTTTTCTTATTATAGATAGCTACGATAGTATCGTACAAAGATAATGTAATTTCAATATATTCAATCAAAAAAAGATTCAATTTTCCACGTTTAATAATATTTAACCAGATGTTTTAATCATTTGTTTAAAATTTTTGTAGTTTTGATATATCTAACCATAAACCAGAACTTTATAACTAAAAAGTTGAAAAATATGAAAAAATCTGTACTATTTTTTTGTTTGTTATCCGCATTTGCTGTAAACACAGTGGCGCAAAAAGTGACAGTAAATGTCACCAATATAAAAGAAGCAAAAGGCAATATTTTGATAGGCATCTACAACAGCCCGGTGAATTTTGCCAAAATAGGAAGCCAAATTAAAATGGTGTCCGTACCGGCCGATTCTGAAACGGTAAGCGTTGAAATAACCGATTTGAAAGAAGGTGAATACGCTTTTACCATCCTTCACGATAAGAATGCCAACGGGAAATGTGATTTCAATTTATTGGGAATTCCAAAAGAAAGCATCGGTTTTTCAAACAATGTGAAACCCAAACTAAAAACCCCATCATTTAATGACGTAAAAGTGAATGTTAAAGATAGCCTTATGTTGAAGATTAAGCTGCTCACATTTTGAGAGATAACTTGAAATTTTCGGTTTTTCTTATTTAGAACAAGAAAAAATTAAGATGCAGGATGAATCTTTTTTGATTTATCCTGCATTTTTTTTGTTCATTTGTATAGTTTTCAGGATTTTATATGAAAACTCTTTCATGGTTTCATCTTCAGGATAATTTATTCATTAACGTATGTTGAATAAAATAATTCGATTTAGTGTCAAACACAAGCTGATTATCATACTTTTCACCATTACTATTGTTGGTTTTGGAACGTTTGCTTTGCTAAATTTGTCGGTAGGTGCGGTTCCCGATATTACCAACAATCAGGTGCAGGTGATAACAACATCTACTAACCTGGCAACACAGGACGTAGAGCAGTACATCACCATGCCGGTTGAGCTGGCCATGGCCAATTTGCCCGGTGTGCAGGAAATCCGTTCTGTATCGAAGTTCGGTTTGTCGGTTGTAACCATTGTTTTTGATGAAAAACTGGGAACTTATCTGCCAAGACAGCTTATTGCCGAAAAAATATCAGAAGCATCCGAAAATATTCCTCAGGGCTTCGGTACGCCTATGATGGGCCCTGTAACTACCGGATTAGGCGAAATCTATCAATATATTCTCGATGAAAAACCGGGCTATGAAAACCAGTATTCCACCACCGACTTGCGCACCATCCAGGACTGGATCGTGAAAAGACAATTATCGGGAATTCCTGGTGTGGTGGAAGTGAATACGTGGGGTGGTTTCCTCAAGCAATACGAAATTGCTATTAATCCTGAATTGATTCGGAGTCAGGGAATTACTCTGATGGAAGTTTTCGAAGCCATCGATAACAACAACAATATAACCGGCGGATCCTATATCGAGAAAAACAACCAAAGTTATTTTATTCGGGGCGACGGAGCCATAAAATCGCTGGACGATATTCGTAACATTGTGGTTAAGAACCGCAACGGAATTCCTGTGCTTATCGGCGATATTGCCGTGGTGCAATTCGGGCACGCAAACCGTTTTGGAGCTATCACCGCAAACGGTCAGGGCGAAAAAGTGATGGGGCAGATCATGATGCTCAAAAATGCCGATTCGAAAAAAGTGATCAAAGCAGTGCACGAAAGGGTAGCGGAAGTGCAAAAATCCCTTCCCGAAGGAATTTTTATCAATCCCATTGTCGATCGCAGCGAACTTATAGGACGTACCTCAATGACCGTTTTCGAGAACCTTCTTTTCGGCTGCCTTATTGTGATTTTGGTAGTGTTAGTCATTCTTGGGAATATGCGCACAGCGATGATTATTGCATCCATCATTCCATTATCACTTCTGTTCACGTTGTCGTTGATGTATATTTTCGGTATCGATGCCAACCTGATGAGCTTAGGAGCACTGGACTTCGGGATTATCATTGATGGTGGCGTGATTGTCGCCGAGTTTATCGCTCTCAATCTCAATAACCATTACGACGAAGCTAACAAGTTGCACGGACAGGAACGAAAAAACTATATCGATGAAATCACCATAAAAGGAGCATCTAAAATGATGAATTCGGCCATTTTCGGGCAAATCATCATTCTGATTGTTTTTGTGCCGATAATATCGCTCACGGGCGTGGAAGGTAAAATGTTCCGTCCGATGGCGCTCACGTTTTGTTTTGCCGTGATCGGTGCCTCGTTACTGGGAATGACATGGTTGCCCGTTGCATCCGCACTGTTTATGAAACCTAAGAAAAAAGGGGAAAAGAATGTTTCAAAGGTAATGCAACTGGCGTACAAAACATATAAACCTTCCATTGAATGGGCGTGCGGGCACAAGAAGATAATTGTGGGCGGAGCACTTGTTATGCTGGTGGCTGCGTTGCTGATTTTCAACAGGCTTGGAGCGGAATTTACGCCTACGCTCGATGAAGGTGATTTTGTAATTCAACCTGTGTTGAAAACAGGAACGTCGCTGAAAAAAACCATCGAAATGACTACTCAAATGGAATCCATTTTGAAAAAGGAATTTGTGGAAGTTGATCAGGTAGTGAGCCGCATTGGCGCTGCCGAAGTTCCTACCGATCCGATGTCGATGGAAGAAATTGATATGATCATCAAACTTCGCCCGAAAAAAGAGTGGAAAAACGCGAAGAGCAAAGAAGAACTCGCCGAAAAGTTTAAAGAGGCGCTCTCGGTTTTCCCGGGAATCGAATACGAGTTTACACAACCTATCGAAATGCGCTTCAATGAGTTGGTAACCGGCGTTCGGTCGGATATTGCCGTAAAAATATTCGGAGAAGATTTGGATTATTTAGCCGAAAAGGCTCAGGAAGTTGCCGCTCAGACTCGTACCGTGCAAGGTGCAGCCGATGTTATTGTCGAAAAAACCGTAGGTTTGCCTCAGATGCGGGTAACGTATAATCGGGAAAAACTGGCGTATTATGGTGTCTCCATTGCGTCGCTCAACCAATACCTGTCGATGGCGTTTGGCGGACAGATTTCGGGAACGGTTTTTGAACAGGAGCGCAGTTTTGATTTGGTAGTTCGTTTTCGGGAAGATTTCAGGCAGGATATCGACAATATCCGGCAAATGTACGTGAACTTACCCGACGGAAATCAGGTGCGACTGAGCGAACTGGCACAAATTGAATATTCTTCGGGACCGGCAAAAATATCGCGCGACAACACACGCCGTCGAGTGGTGGTGAGCGTGAACGTGCGAAACCGTGATTTGCAATCGGTGGTACAGGATATTCAGCACAAAGTGCAGGATAACGTAGATTTACAATCGGGATACTATGTGGAATACGGTGGTCAGTATCAGAATCTTAAAAATGCGTCCACGCGGTTGATGATTATCGTCCCCATAGCGCTCGCGCTTATCTTTTTGCTGCTGAATTTTGCTTTCAATTCGTTGAAGGAAACGATAATTATTTTCTCTGCCATTCCGCTTTCCATCGTTGGGGGTGTGTTGTTACTATGGATAAGAGGAATGCCTTTCAGTATTTCCGCGGGAGTGGGATTTATAGCTTTATTCGGTGTTGCCGTGCTCAATGGGATAGTCTTAATTGAACATTTTAAAGAATTGCGCCACAAAAATGGAGGTGTGAATATGCACGATATAATTGTACAAGGTTCCGTGGACAGGCTTCGTCCGGTAGTTCTCACGGCAGCTTCTGCAGCGATGGGTTTCCTTCCGATGGCAGTTTCCACCTCTGCCGGAGCCGAAGTTCAGCGTCCGTTGGCAACGGTGGTTATTGGGGGATTGGTGACTTCAACCTTCCTCACGATGATTGTTTTACCCTTGCTTTACGGGTATTTTATGAATGATGAACGTCGTAGAAAAAAGCGTCATCCACGAAAAGGAGTTATTCCAAAAGTAAAATTTTGGTTTATTCCGATATTGATGACGATTTCTGTATCAGTTTTTTCACAGACGCGTGAGCTTTCGCTCGAAGATGCTATCGCAATCGGAATAGCCAATAACCGCCAACTGAAAACCTATGAGTTGCAAATTGAACGGAGCAAAGCGTTTGTTCCCGCCGCTTTCAACATCGGAAAAACCGGCGTATATTATGGTACAGATGCCAACAACATTGCTGAAAACAATTATCCGTTGTATGTAATTGGTGCATCACAGGAAATAAACTTTCCGACTGTTTACGCGGCACAACATAAAGCCAATCGGGCAGGAGTTACGGTTTCACAGGCGGGTTACGAGCTTGAATTGCAAAGGCTCAAAAAGAGCATTACTCAGGCGTATTATCGGGTGGTGTACCTGCAAAATAAGCAGCAACTTTACAATTACATTGCCGATATTTACCGGAAATTTTCGCAATCGGCAGATGCGCAATACAAGCAGGGCGAAATTGCGTATCTGGAAAAACTGAATGCAACTACCAAGCAGCAACAGATTGATATTCAGCAAAATCAAGCTGCATCAGATTTGCAGATTGCTTATCGGAAATTAAATCTGCTGCTTCAATCAAATGAAAATGTTTCCGTTCCCTTTCAGCAATTAGAGCCTGTTTTGTTGAACGAAACAATTTATAATAATGCAGGATTAAGATTGGCCGATGAGCAACTCAAATACGAAAATGCGTTACTACGTGTGGAGAAAAATTTGTGGTTGCCCAATATCAATGTTGAGGTTTTCAACGGAACAAACCGATTCGCGAATGCGAAAAGTTATTGGGGGTGGCAGGTGGGAGTTTCGATTCCGCTTTTCTTTGGAGAGCAAAAAGCTAGGGTTGCTTCGCAAAAATACAGTGTCATGATGGCAGATTATTCCAAGCAACAATATCAAATTCGGTACAGCTCGACGAATGAACAGCTGCGAAATGAACTGGAGAAATATCGCCAGAATATCGATTATTACCAGACATCGGGTAAACAAATCAGCGATGAACTGATAAAGTTTGCCGCATCGAGTTACGAAGTGGGGGAAATTGATTTTTTCCGGTACATACAAAGTCTGGAAAATGCTATGCAATTAAGATTGGATTATCTGGACAATTTGGCAAAATACAACGAAACGGTGATAGCACTTAATTATCTGATACTGGAATGAACAAGAGACGATGGCATTGCCTTCGTTATTCAAATATTTTAAAAAACAACTAAAATGCAATTATATAAACATTTCTTCTTGGGAGTTTTGTTCGTTGCGGTTTTGTTTAGCTGTAACAACAAAAAATCGGGTGACGAAGCTGCAGCAACCAGCGCGGACTCATCGCTGATTGTCGTCGCCAATCGCCAGTTTGAAGCGATGCAAATGGAGTTCGGCATTTTGCGTGAAACGCAGTTTAGCGAAAGCGTGAAAGTGAACGGGCACGTGATTTCATCAGTGAAAGGGCAGGCGCAAGTTACAAGCCGGATTTCGGGAACAATCAGAAGCATTTCGCGCGAATTGGGCGATTTTATTCCTGCCGGTGGCGTACTTTGCACTATTGAGAGCAACGATTTTATCGTGTTGCAACAGGATTTTGCTACTGTCAGCAATCAGTTCAACGAAGCTAGAAGCGCGTACGAGCGGTTGCAATCGCTTTATCGCGACAGCATTTCATCGCGCAAAGATTTTATTGCTGCAGAAAGCTCCTACAAAAGTCTATCGGCCCAATATAACGGTATGAAACAACGTTTGAGTTTGCTCAATGTTAATCCTGCACAAATCGAGAGCGGAAATTTTTACCGGACACTGGAAGTCCGTTCGCCAATCGGTGGATATATCACGCAAATCAATTGTATGATTGGCGAATACGTTACTCCCGAAAAAATGCTAATGACAGTTATAAATACCAATCAATTGTATCTTCAACTCGATGTTTACGAAAAAGATATCACACGATTAACTGTCGGACAAAACGTCGAGTTTTACAACCCCAACAACCCGTCGGGAAAATTCACAGCGAAGCTGACAAAAATCGGAAAATCCATTGACCCGGAGAAAAAA
Source organism: Bacteroidales bacterium UBA1035 (assembly GCA_002316835.1). Taxonomy (GTDB): domain Bacteria; phylum Bacteroidota; class Bacteroidia; order Bacteroidales; family Dysgonomonadaceae; genus Petrimonas. The sequence goes on from DCEG01000031.1 coordinate 13,152, forward strand.
ACCATAGTTTGTACGGCGCAAATAGACCCCACAAGTGTTAATTTCGTGAACAATATGTACATCGAAGCCGATGTGAACGTGAAAGAATACACTGCGAAAGGGCTTCCCGAAGATGCACTGGAAACGTCAACAGACGGGACTTACCGGGTTTACCTGCTTGAAAAAAAATCGGGAGAGAATATTTACCTCAAACCCGTTTCCGTTACAACTGGATTAAAATCCAACGAATTGGTGGAAATAAAAACACCCCTGCCACCGCAGGAAGTTTTGGTGAAAGGGGTGTATAGTTTGCCGGCAGCAGAGCACTAAGATTTTCCGGTTACATAAAACGGTTGCGTATAAATGGTTCCACCTATGCCTTCAATTTCGGCACGAATGAATTTTGCTGATGCCGGAACTTCTTTTATGTTGATGCTATTGCTTTCGTGAAATACAACAGATCTTTCCTGTTGCGGGTCGAAAGTGACCCAGCGAACGACTTTCACTATTTCGTTGTTGTCGAACTCCAATTCTATTTTATTGCGTGTAGATTTGATATTAGAGATATTGAACGAACGTTTATTGTACTTTTCCGAAGGTTTCCACAAATAAAAACGTCCGCTTTGCAGTGCTGCTTTCACATCTGGTGCTGAACCGTCTTGAATGTCTGGATGCAACGATCCAGGCTGGAAATTTTCAACCAAAATCACGTTGCGATTCCATCCTAACGTTCCCTCGGTGTGCATATCGTCTTCGCCGAAAAGCCAGATTGGACGTTCGTGTCCTAATGCATGGGCAATTTCATCGAAAAAGCTCCTGTCTGTAGGATGATTATCCTGGCGATTATAAACAGATTGGCCAAGCAGCATGTCAAATCTTTGGTAAAAATCTATGTACCAATCAGCCGTTAATCCGCGGCGTTCCACATATCTGCCCGGATGCGCGAAATACGCCAATCCACCCAAATCCGAAATTATTTTGAACGTTTCGTCTTCGGTTTCGGCGCCTTGTGTGCATGAATTGAACAAGCTGACAATATGATGCGGCGCCGATACTTCGCATCCTTCCACCGAAACCATTCCCAACTCAACAGGATTCCGATTCTGATACGGTTCGGAAGCCATTTCGCCGTAGGTTTTATCGTTTTCGGTAGGATTTTCTACGTCTTTAATTGTTTCGTAGATATTGGCTAATTCCGTCCACGGATAAACACTTGCAATGTGTTCGCTCGGAATGTCGTAATCGTGTCCTGCTAATGTTAACACCGTGTAACCTTCGGCGTGATACCTGTCAATGGTTTGGTGTGGATCGTACTGCTCATCGCCCAATCCGGGATGTGTGTGAAACTCGGCATCGCAATAATCGACTTGGGCCCAGTTGATACCTTCGTAAGGCGACCAAAAACTCCGTTGAGGGCTGTTGTTACAACTAACCAACGTTATGGCCACAACAGAAAATATAAATAGTATTTTCTTCATTTTCTTTTTTAGTTTATTTTTTTACAAAGACAGGATTACTGTAAAACCAAAGATCTTCGAAAGCCTTCGCTGCATTGTTTGTTCCAAAAACATCGAGTATAGGATTTCCATATTGGTCTATTTCTGAATTTTTGTCTTCAAAACTGTGATGCGTACCTCTTAAACGGAAATACATATCCGAATCTACATTTGTTGTAAACGTAATTTCTTTAATTCCGTTGCCTAAATCTTTCCAAAGTTGCGTTTTAATGCCGTTAGCATCGATATGTGTTTTTTTGCCGAAACGAGCGATCACTTTTGTTGTGAAAACTTCGTCATGTGAATATCTGGGATCTTGCGGATCAATTTTACCTGTAACTATGCCAGCTATAATATCAATATGGTCAAGTACCGGATTTGTAAAACTGCTGTATGTATTATGGTTATTTTTATCCGGATCTCTGACAATTATTTTGATAGTCACACTTTTACCATTCGTATGAAATGTTTCACCTATAGTTGCCGTACCGACTGTAAATTTCAGCGAATCTATTAAATCTCCGGTAACAATATAGGAATTTCCGGAGCGTAATCCATCAACAACACCTTGAGCAGAACGTTCTTTTACAAAAATCTTTGTTTTCTGATATTCCCCGGGATAAAAATCAGAGTTTTCGCCATGACAGTCTGAATTTGCAAACAACCACCACTTGCGGCCTTCACTCAACAGAGCATCCCAAACACCACCAATTTTTGCAGCGAAAATTCCAGTACCGCCCCAGGTGGCACCGTCATTTTCTCTCTCTCCGGTGGCTCCGTAGGAAGTAGGACGATAGCCTCCTCTATTCTTACTTTTCTGATGACCGGGTTGACTATCAAAGCCGAAACAAACATCGGGCCCGGCATTATTCATGTTCCGGATGTCTTCTATTTTAAGTCGATTTGATCGTTCGGGATGGGTTGGAACAATCCAGGATGTCTTGGGATAATTTTTTTGCATCCATTCTATCGCTTCAATCGTTTTTTCTTTTCCTTCTTTTTTTGACTTTATCCACCCGTTCGGCTCTGAAACATCGCGGTCTCCGTTATCGAATTTATATTCAAACTCTGCAACGGGATTGCAGTTTGGATTCGTAGAGTCAAACTGGTTGTCAATGATACATACGTTTACATGTTCGTAGCCCGGAGCATTCCATTCCACTCCCTGAAGGATTATCTTATGAGGTAAAACTTCGCGAAAAAGCTGCACATCTTTAAATGAGAAATCCCGCAATACCTGCCAGCGCCACATGTCGTTCGGATTTTCAGGATCTCTTGTTCCTTACAGCGTAATTCCATTTACGTTGTTCCAGGTTACAGTAGTTCCCAAATCACGGCCGGACACGGTTGCCCAGCGCGATGAACGTCCGCCGTGTTCACTATTGGCCCACCAATCAAGTCCGAATTCAGCGTTTTTTCTCATCATGTGTCCGAATGAGAATCCTCCATCAGTGTACGTTGTATGTTGATGAAAATCACCGGATAAATAGCTCCCCTGAGCTTGAATATGAAGTGATATTGTTGAAAAAAATATTGCTGAAAGCAAAAAATACCGTTTAAATTTTAGTTGCATTGTTTTGTTGTTTGAATTAATAAAATATTTCGTTCCGTCAAATTTGTCTTCTGTTATTGTTAGACATTTTGCTTCGGCAACCAAAAACTCCGATGTGAACTTATTGTTGCAATTAAGCAACTCTAAGTTCACAAGGGAGAATGAAAAAGATTAGTAGTTATTTAATCAATATATTTTCTATTGCTTTATAATTAATTCCATCCTGGATTTTGGGGCATTGTTTTTGTTAAGTTCGCATCAATAACAGCTTGGGGAATAGGGAAAAGCGTGTCTCTTTGAGCCACTTTTTCTCCACCGTATAAGTTGTATTTTTTTACTCTCTCATACCATTTGTGAGTTCTTATGAGCGTTATTCTGCGGTCTTCTTCACCAACTAATTCGCGTGATCTTTCATCAAGAATGAAATCGATGTTTATGTCTTTTGCTGAAACTGGAGAGCTATTTGCCCTTTCTCTAAGAATATTAATTGTATTTGCAGCTGCTTGTGCGTTTCCTAATTTGTATTCGGCCTCGGCTTTTAGCAAATAAGTGTCGGCCAACCTTAAATACACGATATCACTCCAACTAAAATCAGCACTCATATTTTCGGGATCGGTTCCTTCGCCTTTACGCGGGTAAGGCCAATCTGCTCTACTGGAATTCTTTTCGGTAATGGGTTTATCCCAATGACACCAAATGGTGTCGCCGTATTTGTAACCCGATGGTAGTCTGTCTGCCGGATAGGGAGCATTATATTGTGCATCTCTTAAAATGAAATATCTTCTTAAAATATCGTTTGTTCCTCTTTCATCTTTGTCTTCGTAGATGTCTATAGCCCATTTAGTTAATCCGAAATATGCTTTTCCTCTTCCGCCTCTTTCATAGGTATATTGCAATGCCCTAACTCCATTGATGTTAATTTGATTATAGTTACCAACCACGGCACGGCTCATTTCGTTTCCTCTTTCGTCGATACTGTTTAATGTAAATTGCCAAACCCAAAGAGCTTCGGTGTTGCCTTCTTCGCGGTTTTGGTTTCCTTCTTTAAACATACTACCAAAAGCATTTATATCGGGATTGTTTGCTGCCACTCCGTATTTTTTTGTGACTAACTTATAAGCAGGATTGTTGATAGCTTGATTTGCCCAATACAAAGCACTGTCTGGTTTATTTATAGTTAAATACATTTCAGATAAATAAGTTTGAACGGCTCCCTTTGTTATGCGTCCCTGCAATGATGCTTCAGTAGGAATATATTGCTGAGCAAATTTAAAATCTTCAATCGCTTGTCGGCGAACTTGCAATCTAGGTGCACGTTCCCAGTCGGTTTTGATAGTAGAGCCTGTATATTCTTCCAAGGCAAGGGGAACATCGCCCCAATCCGAGGTTAAAAATCTATAAGCCCAACCTCTCAGTGCATGCGCTTCGGCTATTACCCTCATTTTATTGTTTGCCGGTGTATCACCACCTCCACTCCAGTTCACGTCAGGATTTTCGGCTCGCTCAATAATGGTGTTGGCGGCATTGATTACTTCATACCAAAAAGAAAAAATCTCTAAAAGAATGGAGTTTGCAGGACTATTAGTATCCTCCCATCTGTAATAAATATTTCCTCGTCGGTAATTGCTCGACATATTATCGGTACCATTGAGCGAATGCTCTATTTTTTCTGATTGCCAGCGATGGTGACGGGCAATATTGTACAATCCGTTCAAACCTGCCTCGAAACCTGCCAAGTTTGTGTATAGTGTCTCGCCCGAAAGTATATGTGGCGGGTTTTCATCCAGCACGTTGTTTGAGCAACTTAATAAACCTGCTAAAATAATAGCAAATAGGGTTATATTCTTAATTATAGTTTTCATTTGTTAATATTTTATTTTCAATGTTTTCTTAGAAAGATAAACTCATGCCCACCACAAATTCTTTTTGCATAGGGTTGTATCGTTGAGCCCGTTCAGTAGTTAACTCAGGGTCTAATCCGGACCACTCTGTGAATGTAAATAAATTTCTTCCGGTAACGTAAAGTCCTAAGTTTGTAATCTTATTGTTGAAAATTCTGCGTGGTAATTGATAAGCCAATGAGATATCTTTGATCCTTATAAATCCTGCATTTTCATAAATTCTTGCCGAGAAACCGTTCATTTGAGCAGCATTCTCTTCATTTATTATCCAGTCATTAGTTGGATTCTCAGGTGTCCACCAATTCTTTTTCAATGTGTTGTAACGTACTTCTGCACCTTGAACGTTGTCGTTCATTAAATAATTCGGTATTTTATGTCCGTGTGCTCCGTGCATAAAGATTGTCAATGAAAGATTTCTATATGAAAATCTGTTGTTTAATCCCCACATCACTTTTGGATCTTCTTGTCCTATAATAACTCTGTCATCGGCATTTAATACGTCATCTTTATTTACGTCGCGCAACTTAACTCTACCTGGTTTCGAACCAAATTTGGCCGCTTCTGCCTCTTCATTCAGTTGCCAGGTTCCATCCCAAATGTGATCGAAGTTCACTCGAATGGGCTGTCCGATAAACCAGTTATTACTGATATCATCGATTTCTTTTCCTGATTCATCAAGCAAGCCGTACAATGAAGTGATTTTGTTCTTGTTAAATGAGAAGTTCCCCTCCGTTGACCATTGAAAATTCTGTGAGACAATGTTTTTTGAACTGAATCCAATCTCAACACCCGTGTTTTGAGTTGCACCAATGTTGGCCGTGATCGCAGGATGAATCCATGATCCGGGTAAGTGAGTAATAGGGGTAATACCGTGAATGGCAGAAATTGATCTGTCTAACAATAAATCTTCTGTATTGGTAAGATACCAGTTGATGTTTGCGCTTAATCTATTTCGCAACAATGCTATATCTAAACCAATATTTAGTGTTCGAGAAGATTCCCAGCCTAGGTTGTCAAGACCTAATCGGCTTGGTTTATACCCAACCTGCGGAGTAGAGCCTGCTGAATAGTTGGCCACAACGTATTGCGACAGAGATTCGTAAGGCCCGATAGCCTGGTTTCCGTTAAGACCGTAGGAAGCTCTGAGTTTTAATTCGTTAATGGTTTCTTTGTAAGGAAAGAACTCTTCGTTGTGAAGGTTATAACCTAACGCAACCGATGGGAAAACACCCCATTTATGGTTTTGTCCAAAGCCAGAGAATCCATCCCGGCGGGTAGTGAATGTGAATAGATAACGACTGTCGTAAGAATAGTTTGCACGAATCATTTGAGAGATCAAATCGGTTTTATAAAATGAGTGGCTGGTACTTAAATTTGATGCCTCGCCTGTGGCAAACCATGATAAAAAATCGTTGGGAAATTTATTTCCATCGATATTGTTGGATCTTGATTTATTTTTTTCATAACTGTATAATCCGGTAAGGAATAAATTGTGCTTTTTGAATGTTCTGTTGTACGATAAAATATTCTCAATAATAACATTGGTACCTAACGTATTATCAATGCTTGATTCGCCGTTATTCATAAAACCGTCATACGTGTCCCTGCCACGATATTGGGCAAAATCGCGAAATCTAGCTCTTAAACCTGTATTGAGTTGATATTTTAATCCTTCGATAAACGGAATATCCAAATCAAGATAATTGTTTGAGATAATTTGATATGCTTTATCTTCATCATCATATAGCAACGGGCTAAGATTATTGGCGTGGATAATATTATCGGGCCAAGGGAAAATAGTGAGGTTACCTTCTTCGTCGTATGCACTTGTCAAAGGATTTGCACGAATATCAATTCCAACACCTGCACCACTTTGGTCTTCATAAGTGAGATTGGTTCTTGTCCCAATTTTCATCCAGTCAAATAAAGTAGTTTCGAGATTAATTCTGCTCGATAGTCTCAGGTAGTCATCGTTCTTTAGAACACCTTTTACATCGGTAACGCCAAAACCCAGATAATAATTTACGTTATCGGTTCCTCCTGAAAGTGCTAGATTGTGTTCATTAGTGTTACCTGTGCGTAATGCCAACTTTGTCCAATCTGTCCAGGTTCCGGCCTTGTAAATATCTTCTTCGCTTTTTGTCATAGCTTTCGGATTACGTATCATTTTGAAATCATAAAATTCCGGTCCTGTAAGAAGATTATGTACTTTTGTTACTTTCGTAATTGTATATTTTCCATCATAAGTAAGACGGGTTTTGCCGCTTCTTCCTTCTTTGGTCGTTATAATAATTACACCGTTCGATCCGCGAGAACCATAAATAGCGGCTGCAGAAGCATCCTTCAGCACCTCTATCGATTCCACATCGTTGGGATTAATGTCGTTCAGATTACCTCCGTAAGGAATACCATCAACAATAATCAATGGTTCGTTATCGGCTTTGATCGAGTTCCGGCCTCTAATCATTATGGTTTGATCGCCACGAGCTCCGGCTGTGGAGTTTTGGATCATTACTCCTGGTATTCCTCCTTGGATGGCTTGTGCAATATTAAGGTTTGGAACATTTTCCAATCGATCTCTTGAAATAGAAGCCACTGTTCCGGTCAGGTCGCTTCTTTTCTGAACCCCGTATCCAATTACAACGAGTTCATCCAGTAAACCTGAGTCTTCGCTCATGGATATCTGTATGTTACGAGATCCGTTCCAAACGGTTTCAAAGGTTGAAAATCCAATATACGAAAATACCAGTGTACTTCCTACGGGAACATTCAACGAAAAGCGTCCATCAAGATCCGTTACAGTTCCATTGGTTGTCCCTTTTTCTACCACGTTCACTCCAATTAGCGGTGTATTGCTTACATCGGTAACCGTACCATGAACTTCTCTTGTTTGTTTTATTGTTGAAGGCTTTGAAGGTGTTAAAGGCGTTGTTGGCGGTGTAGTGGTGTTTTTTTTTGCTACAATCACATAAGACCGTTCGCCCGTTTTTTCGTATGTGAATTTTGAATTTCTCAACGAACGGTCTAACCACTCCTCCATATTGTTCGTGTTGTAGGTAAATGGAGGTGCGTATTCGTCTTTCATTTTCGCATAATCAAAGGAGAGTGTTTGATTTGATTCACGTCCCAGTTCCTGAATACGCTCCATTCGTTCACTCATTGTTTCTCTAGGAAAACTCCCTGTTGATTGCCCATCGGCAAAAGCGCTCATCGTTAGCCAGTAAGCCATTAGAAGTATGGCTGTACAGTACATTTTAAATGATTTTGTTTTCTGATTCATTTTGTAATGCAATAATTGTTTAAATAATTTTTTTCTAAATGAAGCATAACTTCTCTTTCTCAAAACTTTATTGTTTTGCTTATGCGTTGATTGTGAGTTATTTGTGTCCTTGTTTGCTTTATTCTAAGTACAGCTTGTGATCTTTTATCGAATAATTAATATCGTAGATTTTTGAAAATGTGTTAGCAATTTCTTCCACAGAGGTCTCTGATGAAAATACTGCTGAAAACTCAATGTTTTTATATTTTGACTCATTGTAAATCAGTTCAATATCGAAATGTTGTTTTAACCTGAAAGCAATGTTTTCCACTTTGGCACGTTGAAAAACAATTTTACCGTCACGTCATGCCGCAGCCAGTGTTCCGTCGGTTTTTCCTCCTTTTAGTGTATTGGTCCAGGCATCAAATGATGCTTGGTAGTTTGTCTCTAATACAATGCTCTCGCCATTATCGCGACTTACCTGTACACGCCCTGTTTTTACGGAAACAACTTGTTTTTTTAATTCAGGATAAGCCTGTACGTTAAATGATGTCCCCAAGACTCGTGTACTTAATCCTCCGGGAGTATGTACAATAAAAGGACGATTGGGAAAACGTGTTATTTCAAAAAATGCTTCACCTTCGTCTAACCATACTTCCCTGACCTTGGCATTAAATTTTCCTTTTTTCAAACTTAGTGTGCTGTTAACGTTTAAATGTACAACAGAGCCGTCCGCAAGCGTGATTTTCTTTAAAGATCTTTGTGTGGAAAATTGTTTTGCAACTACTTTTTCTGAGGTAATAGTTACAGGTTCCGGAAAACTTTTCTTTAGATTCGGAAAACTTAGAAATAAAAGTAAAGTTATAACAGCAGCATATGCAAATGAGATCAGCTGATAACGTTTTTTATTTCGGGGCTTATTGCGGTTGTTCAGGATAATGTTGGCTGCCTCATCCCGTAGTTCTTGACTTTTGTTGTCAGTGATTTGCTCATTTTGGTTGATGGCTTTCCATAATGAAAAAAGAACAATGTCGGTTTCTGCATCGAATTTTTTATTCCAAAATTGTTGCAAAAACTCAACGATCTCTCCTCTAGTACATTCATTTTTGATGTACTTACGGAGCAGATAAATTGTTTGAGAATAAGTTTGTTCTTTTTTCATAAAATACTTGCTGATGCAGTTGTCGTTTTTTGTCTTACACTTAATTCACACTCCAAAAATAAAAACCTTTATCAGTTCATGGTTAATGAAAGTTAATAGTGTCGAAACTTAATTTTTTCTTAACATATTGTTTGTTAGTCAATTAAATCGTAACATTATCTTAACTCTTTTTCCGGATAAAACAGAATTAATCGAAGTACTTTTGCACTTGCAATTATGAAAAAGATGGAAAATCTTAAGGACTTGGACGATGAAATGCTTTTGTTGTTACTTACAAAAGATTCAGAGAAGGCCTTCGAAGAGTTATATATTCGTTATAAAATGAAGTTGTATTCATTTTGTACATTTATGTTAAAATCTGCTGACGTATCGAAAGATGTAGTTCAGGATGTCTTCACGATTGTTTGGAACAACAGAAAAAAATTGAACACTCATCAGTCATTTTCTGCATATTTATTTACTGTTACTCGAAACAGAGCATTAAATGAGCTTCGTAATACGCGGACAAATGAGCAGATAGATATTATAGCAGACGGGCAACAGGCATTACTCGCCGAAGATGATGTTGAATCGACATTTATTCTGAAAGAATTTGAAACTATATTGCAACAAGCCATTGATATGTTACCTGAAGATCGCCGCCGGATATACCGTTTGAGTCGTGAAGAAGGGATGACCTACAAAGATATCGGAGAATACTTGGGTATTTCGCACCATACAGTTCAATCGCACATTTCGAGTTCGGTGCAGTTTATCCGAAGCTACGTTTTGCAGCACGCCAATGTCTCTTTACTTGCAGTTTCAACGATTTTACTGGATAAACTGTAGCATTTCCCACACAATATTCAACTTAGTTGTCCGTTTACTCAAAAACGGAATTTTTGAAAACAACTATTTTATATCTACTATTGTTATTCGTATGCATTTTGTCATCGTGCGAAACGGCAAAACTAACCAATGCCCGTGCCCAATTCCTGCGTGGAGAGTACTATGCCGCTTCCGAAACATATCGAAAAGTATATCGAAACGTAAAACCCAACCAGCGCTCAATGCGTGGCGTGGTGGCTTATGAAATGGCAGAAACTTACCGTCGGCTGAACTCTGCAACTCGTGCTGCCAGTGCTTATGCCAATGCCATTCGCTACAATTATCCCGATACGCTAATGTATTTGCGATACGCCCAAATGCTTCATAAAGAAGGCAAATACGCACAGGCAAAAAAAGCTTACGAAAGTTTTCTTTTGCTTGATTCCTTAAATCCATTAGGATTGGGCGGATTGCAAGGAGTTGAAAGTGCGGAAATTCGGCAAAAAAACCCCACCCGATACGTCGTGAAACGAATGGATTTGTTCAATTCCAATCGAGGAGAATTTAGTCCGATGTTTGCGCAAAATAATGATGTTCTTTATATTACATCATCGAATAAAGATGCTCGCGGCGATTCTATCAGCAATATCACGGGAATGAAAAATAATGATATTTTCATTGTCACCAAAAACGATAAAGGAGAATGGCAAAAACCGACGATTCTTGAATCGGAAATTAATACCAAGTTCGATGAAGGAACGCCTTCGATTTCTGCCGACGGCAATTACCTTTACTATACATTTGCGCCCATCAACTACAACCGGGCAACTACCACTAAAATCTACTTTTCCCAACGCGGAAGCGGAAACTGGAATGCGGGGCAGGAATTGACTATTTCCGGGCGCGATACACTTTCGGCTTTTGCGCATCCGTCCATTTCGCCGGTGGGCGACTACCTGTACTTTGTTTCCGATATGCCCGGTGGATACGGCGGTAAAGATATTTGGCGTGCCGGAATGGATGGAAATATGGTGCTGTTCAAAGAAAACCTGGGGCCGGAAATAAATACGCCGGGTGACGAAATGTTTCCGTATATAAAAAACGACTCTACGCTTTACTTTTCATCCGACGGACATCCGGGAATGGGCGGCTTAGATCTGTTTGAAGCCAAACGGCAACGCGATAACCTATGGATAGTTGAGAACATGGAATTTCCCATAAATTCATCGATGGACGATTTTGGAATTACGTTTGAGCAAAGCCTTCAGCGTGGATTTTTTAGCTCCAATCGTGACGATGCGCGCGGACGCGATCACATTTATTCGTTTGAATATCCCGATGCGGAGGTTTTTGTGGAAGGTTTTGCCGTAGATAAAGAAGATAAGTTTATTCCCAATGTGAAAATATCGGTAATTAGCGATGAGGGTTCTCAGCGTGAATATATTACCAAGCAAGACGGCACTTATCGGTTTAATGCGAAAAAGGGTATTAATTATCTCTTTATGGCAAGTGGTGAGGGTTTTTTGAATATGAAAAAATCGCTGAAAACATCTGTTGAAGAAAAAGACACGGTTTATTTCGTCGATTTTGAAATGATTCCTTATAACAAACCCGTTATACTTGATAATATTTTTTACGATTTCGATAAAGCCACGTTGCGCCCCGAATCTAAAGAAGAACTTGAAGGGCTTATAACTTTGCTGAACGATAATCCTGAAATTGTCATTGAACTTTCTGCTCATACCGACCGCAAAGGTTCTGACGAATACAATCAACGTTTGTCGTTTAGGCGAGCACAATCCGTTACTGAATATTTATCGAAAAGCGGAATCGATGAAAGTCGGCTTACAGCTATCGGTTTCGGAAAAACACAACCAAAAACGGTTACTCCAAACATCGCCGCAAAATACGATTTCCTAAAGGAAGGTGATTTGCTCGATGAAGTGTTTATAGAAAATTTGTCTCCCGAACAACAGGAGATTGCCGACCAGATTAACCGACGAACGGAGTTTAAGGTGATTGAACCGATGTGAGCATCTGCCGGTTTTCCCTTTTTGTTACAAATATTTCCTTATTTTCCTCCTAATTCATTACATTTGTAGAAACTTTTAATCCATTTATGGCATACATCGATTACTATAATATTTTGGGCGTGAGTAAAAATGCGTCGGCCGACGATATCAAGAAAGCATATCGGAAACTGGCACGGAAATTACATCCCGACTTAAATCCGAACGATAAGGAAGCCCACAAAAAATTTCAGCAACTCAACGAAGCCAACGAGGTGTTGAGCGACCCCGAAAAACGGGCCAAATACGATAAGTACGGCGAAAACTGGAAGCACGGCGAGGAATACGAAAAAGCGCAACAGCAATATCAGCAGCAACAACGTCAATGGACTGGACAGCAAGGCGGACAGACTTTTTATACCGAAGGTGATTTCTCGGATACCGATTTTTCCGATTTCTTCCATTCGATGTTTGGAAGCGGTTTTTCGCAACGTGCGGGAAGTCGTTCGCAACGAAAATATAAGGGTGGCGATTTTCAAGCGGAGTTACATCTTTCGTTGCGTCAGGCAATGCATACGCACAAACAAGAGTTGGCTGTCGATGGTAAGAATATCCGCATAACTATTCCTGCCGGAGTGGCTAACGGGCAGAAAATAAAGCTTTCAGGATACGGACAATCCGGTGTCAACGGTGGTCCCAACGGCGATTTGTACATTACTTTCGTTGTAGAAGATGATGTGAATTTTAAACGGCTCGGCAACGATTTATACACATCGGCAGATATCGGATTGTACACGGCAGTGCTTGGAGGTGAAGTTACGGTGACCACGCTTGACGGGCAAGTGAAAATGAAAATAAAACCCGGTACACAATCCGAATCGAAAGTACGGCTGAAAGGAAAAGGCTTTCCGGTTTACAAAAAAGACGACCAGTTTGGAGACCTTATCGTTACACTGAAAGTAGAAATCCCGAAACACCTATCATCAAAAGAGCAGGAATTATTTACCGAACTATCTAAATTGGACAAGTGATGAGTGAAAAAAGAATATTATACAGCGAGTGCATTCGTATTTATGAAGTGGAAGAATCGTTTATCGAGTCCTTGCATGATTCGGGATTAATTCACGTGGTGGAAGAAAATGAGCGCTTTATCGAATTTGAAGAACTTACCGACTTGGAACAATTCGTTCGCTGGCACAACGATATGGATATTAACGTGGAAGGAATTGAAGCGTTGCACCACATGTTGGGACGTGTTCGTTCGTTACAATCAGAAATTGATAGATTGAGGAATGAGTTGAGGTTTTATCGACCGGAGATGTGAACAAAACTTTGACGAAGATGAAGTTGTAATATTTGAAAGAGGCTAAAAAACCTGAAAGGCTTGCTTGTCTCAGCCCAACGTGATAACGTTGGGTAAATCGGAGTGTAATAATTGAACCCTGAAAGGGCGGAATTGAAATAACACTTCAGCTTAAATATAATATTTGGATATGAAAAAAACGCTTTTCATTTTATTTTTCTCACTTTGCTTTTCAGTAGTTCACGCCCAGGAGCTCAATGCTACCGTTTCGGTCAATTCATCAAAAATACAAGGTAGCCGGCAAGTTTTCAACACGCTCGAAGAACAATTGCGAGTGTTTATAAACGACAGAAAATGGTCGGACGTAAATTTCCGGGCCAACGAAAAAATCGATTGTTCTTTCACGCTTATCATCAGCGAGATGTCTTCGTCCACGTCTTTCAACGGCGAACTGCTGGTTCAATCGCGACGTCCGGTTTTTAACACCACCTATACAACTCCGTTGTTAAATTTCCGCGATCAGTCTTTGTCTTTCGAGTACATTGAATACCAACCGTTGGAATTCGACCCCAATAATATTCCCAACAACCTTTCTGCCACCATCGCCTTTTATGTTTACCTCATTCTCGGGCTCGATTTCGATTCGATGTCATCGTTAGGCGGCACACCTTATTTTCGTCAAATGCAAACTATTGCCAACAATGTTCAGACCAATAACTGGAGTGGCTGGGAGACGTTTGGCAGCGAGCGGAATAAGTCGGCAATTTCCGTTGCTTTCAATGAACCTGCTTTTGAAGGATATCGCCGGATGTGGTACGATTATCATCGGTTGGGCTTGGATGAAATGGCGGAAAATGCGGAAAAAGGTCGGGAAAAAGTTGTAACTTCGCTGCCTGTAATTTCCTCGATATATGCTCGCCGCCCAAACTCGGTGTTGATAACGCTTTTTGGCGATGCCAAACTGGACGAATTGGTAAATGTTCTCACCAACGCATCGCAACAGGAAAAACAGGAAGCTTACGAAACGTTTCGGAATATTTATCCGACAAAAACAACAGAATTAGAACGAATTAAGAAATAAAAAAGGATAAATTTCGGTGTACTCTGTGTAATTATGCTAAAATCGCTTTCCATACAAAATTACGCGCTTATCGATTCGTTGAATATCGATTTCGACAAAGGTTTTTCTGTCATTACCGGAGAAACCGGAGCCGGAAAATCCATTATTCTGGGTGCATTATCGCTGATTTTGGGACAGCGTGCCGAGAACCGCTATATCAAGCAAAATGAAGACAAATGCACCATCGAAGGTGTTTTCGATATTTCGCGATACAATTTGCAGGCACTATTCAACGAAAAAGAATGGGAATATGATGCTGTTGAATGCATTGTCCGTCGTGAAATATGGACAAACGGGAAATCGCGCGCTTTTGTAAACGATTCACCGGTGTATCTGAACGATTTGAAAGAGCTGGGCGGCCGTTTAATAGATATTCATTCCCAACATCAAAATCTTTCGTTAAACGATAACCTTTTTCAACTGAATGTATTGGATGTTCTGGCTCAATTAAAATCGGAAAAGGAAGAATATCAATTGTCATTTAGGGAATATCAAACTGCCCGTAATTTGTTGCTCGAACTACAGGAACAATCACAAAAAAATAAAGAAGAACAAGATTATTTTCTGTTTCAATTTAATGCTATTTCCGAAGCTAAGCTGCAAAACGGTGAGCAGGAAGATTTAGAAACTGAGCTGGAAACCATAACCCACGCCGAAGAAATTAAATCGTCGCTTTTTACCGTGACCGGCTCTCTTTCAGGCGAGGATGATGCGGTTGAGCAAAAACTAAAGTCGGTAACGGAAACGTTGAAAAATATTCAGCATGTTTTCCCAAAAGCTGCCGAATTGGCACAGAGAACAGAATCGGCTTATATTGATTTAAAAGATGTGCGGATTGAGGCTGAAAAGTATTTCGAAGAAATAGATTTCAATGCCGAAAGGCAACAGTTTGTGGAAAACCGGTTGAGCGTGATTTACGATTTGCAGAAAAAGCACTCCGTGAAATCGGTGGAAGAGCTGTTGGAGATTCAAGAACAGTTGGATGAAAAGTTGCAAAACATTACATCGTTGGATGAGAAAATTGAGCAACTGGAAAAAGAGGTATCCGATAAACAAAAGTTGATGTTGCAAAAGGCCGAAGCATTGAGCCAAAAACGAAAAAGGGCTACACAGCCGATGGAGAAACAACTCACGGAAAAACTTGTTTACCTGGGAATGCCCAACGCGAGGTTTAAATGCGATATTACCGAAAAAAATAATCCCGACATCACAGGAAAAGATACTGTAAACTTCCTTTTCTCAGCCAATAAAAATACGGCAATGTTGCCCGTTTCTCAAATCGCCTCCGGAGGAGAAATATCACGATTGATGCTTTGCCTGAAATCGATGATTGCCGGAGCAACCGCCTTGCCCACCATCATTTTTGATGAAATAGATACCGGAACATCGGGCGAAATTGCCGATAAAATGGGCACGATTATGCGCGAAATGACTCACGATATGCAAGTGATTACCATAACGCATCTGCCGCAAATTGCCGCCAAAGGCTCGGAACATTTCCGTGTGTATAAAGAAGACACTGCCGAAAGTACGGCAACATATATGTGTAAATTGTCTGAAAATGAAAGAGTATCGGAAATTGCCCGGATGCTTAGCGGAGCTGAAGTATCGGCGCAAGCTGTTGAGAATGCCAAGGTGATGCTGGGCCCCTCCCCAGCCCTCCCCGTAAGGGAGTGAGCGGACTTCGATTTTATTGTTGAGTAGGAAATTGAGCAGTTCCACAAAAGAGTCTAAATGTCAAATAGTCTTTTTTGTCTGTCTTGACTCTTTGCTCTAAAAATCTTAAAAAATGAGAGAAAAAGAAATGATTTTCGGCATTCGTGCCGTGATAGAAGCGGCGGAAGCCGGAAAAGATATCGATAAAGTACTCGTTAAGCGCGAATTGTCGGGCGAACTTTTTAAAGAATTGCAAGAAGTACTGCGCCGATACGAAATACCGATGCAAAAAGTTCCTCTGGAGCGCATCGACCGCATTACGCGAAAAAACCATCAGGGTGTTATCGCTTTCACCTCGGCGGTTACGTATCAGAAACTGGAGCAAATTATCCCGTTTCTATACGAACAGGGCAAAAACCCGTTCATTGTTGTGCTCGACGGAATTACCGATGTGCGCAACTTTGGCGCCATTGCCCGCACGTGCGAAGTAGCCGGCGTGGATGCCATTGTAATTCCTGCACGCGGAAGCGTATCGGTGAATGCCGATGCCATAAAAACCTCTGCCGGGGCGTTGCATTCCATTCCTGTTTGTCGCGAAAATAATTTGAAAGAAGCTATCATGTTCCTTAAAAATAGCGGAATAAAAGTAGTTGCTGCCACCGAAAAAGCGGCACGGAATTATACAGAAACAGACTTGTCGGTTCCTGCTGCCATTCTGATGGGCTCGGAAGATGAAGGCGTTTCGACCGAAATCCTTCGTATATGCGATGATCTGGTAAAAATTCCGCAGTTCGGAACCATACAGTCGTTGAATGTGTCGGTAGCGGCAGGAGTAATGATTTATGAAGTGATAAGACAAAGAATGAATTAATGTACTAATATGCCAATGTGCCAATTTTTAAATCTTATGTCTTGGTTCTTGGCTCTATAATCTAAAAACAAAATGAAAAAAGTAATTTCAACCACAAATGCCCCTGCGGCAATTGGCCCTTACAGCCAGGCAATTGAAGTAAACGGAATGATTTTTATTTCCGGACAAACACCCATCGATCCGTTGACCGGAGAACTTGTTCCGGGCGGAGTGAAGGAACAGGCCACACAATGTTTCAAAAACATCAAAGCTATTTTGGATGAAGCGAAACTCACAACGGAAAACATCGTAAAAACTACGGTTTTTTTAGGCGATATGTCATACTTTGCCGAAATGAACGGAGTGTATGCTTCGCAGTTCGATGGAGCTTTTCCTGCACGTTCGGCTATTGCTGCCAAAGGTTTGCCTAAAAACTGTAAAGTTGAAATTGAAGTGATCGCCGTTCGATGAGGACATTGGGAAATGTAATCTGGATTGTATTTGGCGGCATTTTTATTGCCATCGAATATGTAATTGCCAGTATTGGATTGATGATTACGATAATTGGTATTCCCTTCGGATTACAATCGTTAAAACTGGCCGAAATGGCATTGCTGCCTTTCGATAAAAAAGCGGTCAGCAATCAAACAACATCGGGTTGTTTAGCATTGATAATGAATATTATCTGGTTTTTTATCGGTGGATTACCTATCGCGCTCACGCACCTGTTTTTCGGTGTGTTATTTTACATCACCATTATCGGAATCCCGTTCGGAAATCAGCATTTCAAGTTGATGAAACTGGCGTTTGTGCCGTTTGGGAAAGTAATTGTGAGCCGCTAATCACTATACATCGCCGGCAGGTTTTCCTCTTCCTCCACCTCTTCCGGCGGATCTTTTTTCACCACAAAAGCGCTTATTTCCCAAAGCATATAAAGCGGTATAGTAACTACAAGAAGTGAAAACGGATCTCCCGATGGTGTAATAATAGCTGCCAGAAAAAGAGAACCAACCACCGCGTGTCGGCGGAATTTTCGGAAGAAAGAGCGATATATAAGCCCCAGATTGGATAAAAGCCAGAAAACCAGCGGCAACTCAAATACTACACCCATAATAAGGATAAGGGTGTAAAAGTTGTTCATATAGGAATCCAGCGAAATGGTGTTTTGAATTAAATCACTCAACTCGAAAGTGATAAGAAACCTGAAAATCAGCGGAAAAACCATGAAATATCCGACCAAGCAGCCAATGACGAACATTATTCCGCCAAAACCAAACGCCCTTTTAACGCCCCTTGTTTCGTTTTCGTACAAAGCCGGGCTGATAAATCGCCACAACTCAAACAAGATATAAGGAATAAGGAGCAGAAAAGCAAACGCGAAAGAAGTGGAAATATAGGTCATAAACTGCGTTGTCATGTTGATATTCAGCATTTCAACTTTAAACGCGTCGGCAGAAAAGTCAGGCAGGAAAGGAATATACTTGCTGGCGTTTTCAAAAAAGCGATAGGTAACAAAGTCGGAAGAAGCGGGTGCTAGAATTATAGAATCGAAAATGCGGGGAATAAGAATAAATCCGACAATAGATAAAACAAGCAATGCGCCGATGATTCTTATTAAAGTCCAGCGGAACTCTTCGAGATGGTCCCAAAAGGACATTTCTTTCTCTTTCATGCAACCAAATAGATTATAGAATTTAATCTCGGGATTAATCCGCAAAACTGCGAACTAATCCCGAGAATAGATGTTTTACAATAACTGAAAAAGTGCGTTATTGATTGCTGGTAGTCGATGTTTTCTTGTCGGCTGGATCGGCTTTGATATCTTCTTCAATATCACTTAATCCCCTTTTAAAGCTGTTAATGCCTTTTCCCAAGCCTTTCATAAATTCGGGTATTTTTTTTCCGCCAAAAAGAATGAGAATAACAATAACGATAATGGGAATTTCCCAACCATTTAAATTTATAAGTAATGGATTCATAAGTTTTATTGTTAATTTGTTTAAATTGTTATCGAACTTTATATATACAAAAGTAGAATTAATTATTAAGTCCCGCAATAATATTAAGATAAAGTTTCGTAAAAAGCGGCTTAAAACTGATATTTAATAAGAGAATCGCAGTTTAATTTGATAAACAAATCGGATGACTACGGAAAGTAACCGAATAAGCAGTTTTAAACACTTCAAAATGTTAACATTCAAAAAAAGCGTATCCGCGCTGCAATTTTGTTTTAAATTTGTATTCCCAAGTTTAG
Organism: Bacteroidales bacterium UBA1035; assembly: GCA_002316835.1. GTDB lineage: Bacteria > Bacteroidota > Bacteroidia > Bacteroidales > Dysgonomonadaceae > Petrimonas. Next base: position 32,500 of record DCEG01000031.1, read on the forward strand.
AACGATTTTAATTAATGAATAAAACATGCTGGCTTCTCATCGTTTTTTTGTGTGCATCGATGAGAATTTTTTCTGTTCAGCCGCCTGCTACTGAAGTCAGAGCAGTTTGGTTGACAACTAATTACGGTCTTGATTGGCCTCGAAATAAAATGAGTCAGGAGACGCAAAAACGAGAGCTCATTTCCATACTCGATAACTTGCAAAAGCATAACTTCAATACCGTCTTGTTTCAGGTTCGGGCGCGGGGAGAAATGTTTTACGACTCAAAAATAGAGCCGATGGCTTCGATTATTATTTCGAACGAATACGGAAAACCCAAATTCGATCCGTTGGCGTTTGCTATCGAAGAATGCCACAAACGCGGAATGGAACTGCACGCCTGGCTGGTAACTTATCCGCTGGGTTTGGATAAGCACGTGCGAAGTTTGGGCGCCAATTCGATAACAAAAAAAAATCCATCCATCGTCAAAAAGTACAAAGGCGAATGGTTTCTCGATCCGGGAAACCCAAAAACCGATGATTATCTGCTCTCAATTGTAAAAGAAGTAGTTACTAACTATGACGTGGACGGAATTCATTTCGATTATATTCGTTATCCCGACAATACAGGCCAATTTCCCGATGCCGGAATGTATCGGCTTTACGGTAAAGGAAAATCGCTGCACGAATGGCGCCGCGACAACATTACCCGATTTGTAACCAAAGCCTACGATTGGGTGAAAAGCCAAAAAAAATGGGTACAGGTGAGCAGTGCGCCGTTGGGGCGCTATCGCGCACTGGGCGGCACCGGCAGGGGATGGACAGCGCTGGAGACGGTTTTTCAGGATGCGGCAAAATGGATGCAAATGGGAAAACACGACGCGCTTTACCCGATGATGTATTACAAAGAACATCTGTTTTATCCGTTTGTGGACGATTG
>DCEG01000034.1 GCA_002316835.1 Bacteroidales bacterium UBA1035
GCCATTTTTGCATTATTGCTGATGTTGCTATTAGGTATTCTTTTCATTATAAATATTCGAACGAGAAGAAGTGCAAAAATGAAATTAATGATTATTGAGCACGAGGCAGAAAGGCAGGCTCTGGAAACAAAATTACTGGAAGAAGAGGCTAGTAAAAGGGATTGGCTTATACAAATATATGGATATATCTCCAATCGATTGACCTCATTACAAGAGAGCTTTGATACTCTTTCCCAGCGATATGTATCTTCTCAACCCAAGGTATATGAAAACATGTACAATATTTTGCACACGACAGAATCGGATTTACGAGAAATGCCCAAAACATTAATCCCCGATGAAAATACATTTACCTTATATACCAATTTATCTAAAGAAGAGGCTGAATACTTCAACATCAACGAAAAGATCATGTTGATGCTGCTAGCATGTAAGGCAGACAACAGACAAATATCTACTTTCATGAACGCCTCCATTGAAAGTATCCGAGCAAGGAAGTCGCAACTAAAAAAGAAAATGACGGATAAAGGTATCAATTCGTCCGATCTTTTCAACTTTTGATATCATTTTTACTGAAAAGCTTCAAAATACACTCCTTTTCGACCGTTAAAAACTAATCACATAAGCATTTGACACAAAGGATAATACAACATTTATCACCGTTAAAATCATTAAGAGGTATTGCTTTTCGTGTCTTTTGTGTGTTATTTTGTGTCGGTTATTCGTAAATTACTTTTTTAAATTTATTAAAACATAAACACATTATGAAAAGAAAAACATTCCTCGTTTTTATCTCTTTGTGCAGCGTTGTAATAATGTCTTCTTTTGTTACTTTAAGTTCAAACGAAGTAAATAGTGAGCAGGATAAAATTGCATTAAGTAGACAAGGTGGAACAACGCGTTCATTGGATCTCATAGTGGATGGATCTACGGATCATCAAACAAACGTGACCGTATCGTTGATGAATTATACAGGCACTGCCATTGTGCAAATTATTGGAGGAAGAACTAATGCTCAGTATTATTTCGATGTAAACGAAATAGGATATGACGTCATTAGTATTGGCACATTGAGAGCTGCAACATATACAATCCGTATTATTCTAGATGACGTAATTTACGAGGGTACATTCGTAAAAGAATCTACGGGCAGGTAGCCATTTGTTGTTTAATTAATTAAAAAACTGCAAAGACATGATCGATAAGTATTTATTTACAGATGTACGAACTTGTACATTTAATTTTTCGAACGGTGAAAAAGCGGTTGTGAAGCCATCACGCAAAAAAGAACTTGTATTGGTCAAAATTATACCGCATACATCTAAGAGAAATGCTTTCCAGGAAACTGTAATCTCTAATTACCCCGACTCCAAAAACGTCCAGGAATTAGCAAAATATTCAGGCTACGATTGTCTGAAAACATTCACAAGACATTTTAAAAAATACTTTAATCAAACACCCTATCAATGGATGCTCGATAGAAAAATGGAAGAGGTACATCACCTTGTTTTAGAATCTGATTTATCAATATCTGAGATTGCAAGTGTTTGTGGGTATAAGAATCTGACACATTTAGTAAATGCTTACACCAATAGGTTCGGTATCTCACCATTTAAAAACAGAATGCAGGAAAACAAAAATGCGATTTGATCAATTTTCAAAGAAGGAAGTTATTGTTACACGATCTTCATGAAACAAACACGTCCTATAGGACAAAATCAGTGCGAATAATTCTTCTCATAAACTTAGCTGAACTTCATTGTGAATTAGGTCAATCGGAAAGCGCCCCCAACCTGGGGGCGCTTATTTTAATGCCGTCTGGGAGACGGTTTATGCATTTAAGTATCTGACGGACTAAACCGTCGGATTTTATTGTACTCAACTAATCCACTTCACATATGCAAAGTCCATCCGATGAGGCAAATCAGCATTTTTTGGATAAACACGTAGAGCATACTGATGAGTACCCGGATCGTTCAATGCTTCCTTTGTTTGGAAAAAAAGTTTTGAACCTTCGGTCCTTACTAAATCAAATTCATATTTTTCAAGGAATTCGGCTTTATTCGAGACCGAGTCATAATCAACCATTACGCATTCAAGACCTAGGTCGGCTGCAATGTCTTTTTTGTCGATGACAACCTCACCATAAACCTTATCCTTTCCGTTGTTAATATCAACTTCCTGAATAGGATCAAATTCTAATTTAAGTATTTCGATCTTATCCCATTTAGAAGCCGTATCCTCTTTCCAGCGAGCAATTTCTCTTGCTTTCGCAAAATTATTTTCGGCAAGTTGTTTTGAACGATTAGCCAGTTTCATATAGAAACGATCAAAATAATCATCCATCATTCGTTTGGTAGTATAGTGAGGAGCAATTTCAGCAATCGATTTTTTTACAAATTTGATCCACTGAGGCGAATATCCGTTGCTATTGTGTGCGTAGTATAACGGTATAATCTCCGATTCAAGCATAGAGTAAAGTGTGGAAGCATCCAATTCATCCTGAAAAGATTGGTTTTCATATGTCTTTTTGGCTGTCAGGGCCCATCCGCCTCCTTCTACATAACCTTCATACCACCAACCGTCTAACACCGAAAGGTTCAATACACCATTCATAATGGCTTTCTCACCTGATGTTCCCGATGCTTCCTGCAAACGGGTAGGAGTATTCAGCCATATATCCACACCTGAAACTAACCGTTTAGCCAGGCGCATATCGTAATTCTCAAGAAAAATTATTTTACCTAAAAACTGTGGCATTCGGGAAATCTCAACAATGTGCTTAATCAACGATTGTCCACCACCATCAGCGGGGTGTGCTTTGCCTGCAAAAATGAATTTAACCGGGTGATCGGGATTATTTAAGATTTTCGCCAATCTATCTAAGTCTGAAAACAATAAATGGGCGCGTTTATAGGTGGCAAATCGGCGTGAAAACCCAATTATTAAAGCACCCGGCCTGATTTCTTCAAGCATAGAAATAATTCTCGAAGGATCGGCTTGATTCTTCAGCCATCCATCTACAAATTCACTTTTGATATAATCGATAAGTTTCTCTTTAAGGTGCATACGCAAACCCCAAACATCCTCGTCACTTATATCGTAAACTTTTTTCCAGATATCAGGGTTAGATTGATCCAGATAAAAATCATTCCCTAAATTATTTTCGTAAAGCCTCTTTACGGATGAAGTTGCCCATGTTGGCAAATGGACTCCATTGGTGACATAACTAACATGAAGTTCCTGAGGAAAATAACCTTTCCAAACTGGCTGAAACATCTCCTGAGAAACTAACCCATGCAGTTTACTCACCCCGTTAGATTCCTGAGCCGTATTCAACGCGAAAACGCTCATCGAGAATTTTTCGTTTGAGCCGGGATTATCGCGCCCCATATCCATAAATTGATACCATGGAATACCGATTTTGTTTACTAGCGGCTCCATATACTTACGGATAAGCGACTCGTCAAAATAGTCATGACCCGCAGGAACAGGAGTGTGAACGGTATAAAGGGTTGATGCACGAACAACTTCCAATGCTTCGTTAAACGACAGTTTCTCTTCAGACACATAATCGTGCAGACGTTGAGCATTAATAAGCGCTGCGTGTCCTTCGTTCATATGATAGACATCTTTCTTGATACCAAGTTTTTTCAGAAGCAACATTCCGCCTACTCCAAGCAGATACTCTTGCTTCATGCGGTTTTCCCAATCACCACCATAGAGTTGACTTGTAATGGAACGATCGTACTCACTATTATGCTCAAGATCGGTGTCCATAAGATATAGCTTAATACGTCCTACTGCAACTTCCCAGATATTTGAATAAATAGTTCTGTCGTGGAAAGGCACTTCAAGTACAACAGGCTTATTGTTTCCATCCACTACCTGTGAAATGGGTAAACTACCAAAATTTTGTGCTTCATAATTAGCTATTTGCTGCCCATCCATCGATAAGGTTTGCGTAAAATAACCGTGACGATACAGGAACCCAACAGCAGTCATATCAACGCGGCTGTCACTGGCTTCTTTCAAATAATCACCTGCTAAAACTCCAAGTCCGCCGGAATAAATCTTCAATACATGAGACAAACCATACTCCATACTGAAATAGGCAATACTTGGACGATCGGTATTGAAAGGAACACTGATATAATTTTTATAAGATTGGTATGCACGATCTATTTTTGCCATCAGATCGGCATTTTTAATAATTTCTTCCGTCTTTTCAGTTCTTAAATTCTGAAGCAGCGCAACGGGATTTTTTCCGTTCTTTTCGTATTCATCAATATCTAAAAGTTCGAAGATATCTTTCGCTTCTTCGTTCCAGACCCACCAAAGGTTGTGAGCAATCTCTTCCAACGGTCTTAACTCCTCCGGCAAAATTGAATGTACGTACACATCACGCCATACCGGATTGTTCGAATAACTCGCTTTAATAATCATTTTTATTGTTTAATTTTGATTTTATTTCTTATTCAACAGATTATTAGGGAATTCTGCAGGTTGCAGCTGGTAATCCCATACTGTAATTTGTTTTGCTTTTATACCCAATCCTTAATTTTTCTCAGCAAAATCGCACAAATATAATAAACTTAATCGGCTTTGTACCTTGCAGGTTTCGATAACCTCACAAAAGAGTTATGCAATGCTTTGCGATAAGCTTCCTGATAATGAGATATGAAATGCGCCCAATCAGCTCTATCAGAGAGTTCAGTCGCAATTTTCTTCAACACATTCACCTGATCTATACTCTTAAGTGTAAAATCGTAAATTGTAGTTGCAATTTCCTCTGCAACTTCCTTGTGATTGCTGTCATCCCTATAAATTACCTGCACACCGTCGTCTAATCCTTTAACCTCGTCGCCATGCTTCTTTGCCCAAACGCCAAAGCCTGCAAGTGTTGTGGTAATGGTAGGGATGGCAAAAGCTACACTCTCGTGAGGAGTATAACCCCAAGGTTCGTAATATGATGGAAAAACAGAAACATCAAGCCCGATAAGCAAATCGTAATAGTCTTTGTTGAAAATTCCATCAAAACCATTTAGATACGATGGTACAAAAATCACCTTTACCCTGTCACTTTCTGCATTACAAAAGCCTAAATACTTCAGGTAGTTTACTATTTTGTCGCTATCAGGATCATGTAGCTGATGCGTTGTAAAAAGACAATCATTCCCTACTTTCTTTTTACTATTTTTCTTTTCTTCAGAGAACAAAACAGACTGCAAATCTTTTCTCGGGCCTTTTATCCATGCAGGAATCATAATAAACGCAATAACGTCTTTGGATAATTGTTGCATACTGCGCAGGGAATTGAGCGCATCAATAAAAACGTCAATACCTTTATTTTTGTACTCGTACCTTCCGCTAATCCCAACTAACAGAGCATCGGGATGCACAAAATGGCCAAGCAATTTCTCCGCAACATTCAAAAGTGTTTCGCGTGCTTTTTTGCGGGTACGCCTGTAATTTAACCCCTTAGGGATAAACCCTTTTTCAAAGCCATTTGGAGTTACCACATCCGGCTGGCGCTGAAGAAATTGAGCGCATTCTTGTGCCGTAATATCGCTCACGGTAGTAAAACAGTCCACACTTTGTGCTGCTCTCTTCTCAATAGAGTGTTTCGCAACCATATTGAGCTGACGTGCCATCTGATCGCCGTTATAGCTTTTCAAATGATTATAAAGCGGCATATTGTTTCCGGCAATAGAACGCCCGATTCCTGTAGCATGTGTGGTAAATACCGTAGCAATCTTAGGGACGTATTTCTTGATGTACAAGGCGCCCATACCCAATTGCCATTCGTTGAAATGTGCAATGACATTACTTGCCTCGAGATGATGAAACCGATAAAAACTCTCCATCACAACGCCGGAAGCATAAGCAAACATACACGATTCATCATAATCGCCGTATGCCTGCATGGAATCCACTCCAAAGTCGAGCCACATCTCTGAATAGATGTTATTCTTTTTCTCAAAAAACTTATCAAATTTTATGAGAAAAACAATGGGTTTACCAGGCACATTCCATCTCCCTACCCTTATTTCAAGATTCTGATTTATTCGTGCAAAATCTCTCCAAGCAGCATAAAGTTGATCGTCTTCTGTAAACCATGGATTCTCCGTTTTTTTCAGAACATCAGGGCCGAAGAAAATAATCCTGTCTTTATATAATTTTTGTAGTGAATTCGCTTTTGTCGATAATACAGTGTAAATGCCACCTACCTTATTACACACTTCCCAACTGGTCTCAAAAATATAATCGGGCTTGTGTCTTGCATCAATTTGCATATAAAAGAACTGAAATTTTGAAACGCAAAGATACAGATTTAAAGTTGAAAATCGAAAATGGAGATATTAAAAGTGTAATTTTAACAACTTTCCACACAGTAACATGATGAATAAAAAGATTAAAATGACATTCGTCTTGTGATTTTAAATTACCATAAATTACAGTTAAAATAAAGGAGGATGGCTACGATAGGTTATGTAGACGATTCCCATTGTTTACATAAGAGGTATACCAAACTTTTTTTGATTGTCATTCTGAACTTAGCTTAATGAAATAAAGAATTTAAATAATCTTTACAAACCAGCCTCAATAGAAATTACTGTTTTTCATTTAATGTCACAAAATGAAACGAATGTTCCTATTCAGGAATAGCTCTTCTTATCCTGATTTTCTTACTTTGATTCAACTACCTGGGTAAAAGATAAGGAGACGCATTCACAAATCGTAATTTCTTTTGTACATTTGCACCCAATTAATATGGTGGCTTCAGACATCACACAATTGCTCCGAATCCTTGAGGTTCATCCCAACATTATGGCGGCAAACAAGTTGCTGAAAGAGATAAAAACACTTTCGGTGAAGGGTTTGCATGGTTCATCGCGAGCGCTTTTCTCTGCGACACTTTACAACAAACAACCGCTGACGTATCTTTTTATCCTGAATGATTTGGAAACAGCAGGATATTTTTATCACGATATTTCGCAAATTCAAGGTCCAAAAAATGTGTTGTTTTTCCCGTCTGCCTATAAACGGGCAGCAAAATACGGACAAATTGATACCGCAAACGAAATTCTTCGTACTGAAGTGCTTAGTAGGCTACAAGGCGAGTACGCACCATTTATCATCATTTCTTATCCCGATGCGCTAGCAGAGAAAACTGTTTCTCAGACCACTTTGCAAGAGAATACGCTTACATTATCGGTGGGTGAACAGGTGGACTCCGGGTTCGTGTCAGAAGTGTTAGATTCTTATGGGTTTACATACGTAGACTACGTTTACGAACCGGGACAATATGCCACACGAGGAAGTATCTTAGATGTTTTTTCGTTTTCGAATGAATTACCATACCGTATCGATTTTTTTGGTGATGAAGTGGAAACCATTCGCAGTTTTGAAGTGGAGAGCCAACTCTCGAAAGAGAAGTTCTCCGAAATCCGCATCGTTCCCGAATTCGGTAAAAGCAAACATAAAAACGCATCACTTTTCGATTCTCTTCCTTCGGAAACGATTATCGGAATTGAAGATATTCGCTGGATAGAAAGTCGTGTTGAAAGTATTTACAACGATGATCTGAGTATCGATCTTAGTAATGAGGAACTGGTGAAAGCCGATTTACTTTCTAAACAAGAGTTTCTATCATTTATAAAACCATTTACACACATTCGGTTCGATACAAAACTGTTTGATACACCCGACGCTGTTTTACAGTTTCAGACCGCTCCGCAACCACTCTTTCAAAAAAATTTCGATTTAATTGCGGATTCTTTGCAGCATTTTCTACAGAACGATTACACATTATACATACTTAGCGACAGCGAAAAACAACATCAGCGCTTGCGCGCTATTTTCGATGATCGTGGTGATAATATTTCCTTCATACCGATAAACAAAACATTACATGAAGGATTCTCGGATGAATCGCTAAAAATCTGTTGTTTCACCGATCATCAGATTTTCAACCGGTTTCACAAATACAACCTGAAATCCGATAAAGCCCGTTCCGGAAAGATCGCACTTACTCTCAAAGAGCTCAATCAACTTCAACAGGGTGATTTTGTGGTGCACATGGATCACGGTATCGGAAAATTCGCCGGTTTGGTACGTCTTCGTATCGGCGAAACCGTACAGGAAGTTATAAAGCTCACTTATCTGAACAACGATGCGGTTTTTGTTTCTATCCACTCGCTGCATAAGATTTCAAAATATAAGGGTAAAGAGGGGGCGACACCGTCCCTCAACAAATTGGGTTCCGGCGCCTGGGAAAGGACAAAGGAAAAAACTAAATCGAAAATTAAGGATATCGCCCGCGATTTGATAAAGTTGTACGCTCAACGTCAAAGTGAAAAAGGATTTTCCTACTCAAAAGACACTTACTTACAAACCGAACTGGAGGCTTCGTTTATGTACGAAGACACACCTGACCAGCTGAAAACAACTCAAGATATCAAATTTGATATGGAAAGTGAGCATCCGATGGACAGACTGGTTTGTGGTGATGTCGGTTTCGGAAAAACGGAAGTAGCTGTGCGTGCAGCATTTAAAGCAGCTACCGATGGAAAACAAACAGCAGTTTTAGTCCCTACAACAGTTCTTGCCAATCAGCATTACAGAACATTCAGCGGTCGTCTATCCGATTTTCCGGTAAAAGTAGATTACTTAAGCCGTGCCCGGACATCAAAAGAGCAAAAGCAGATTCTTTCCAACCTGAAAGAAGGTAAAATCGATATTATCATCGGTACACATCGGTTAGTGAGCAAGGATATCGTTTTTAAAGATTTGGGATTACTGGTAATTGACGAAGAGCAGAAATTCGGGGTTTCTACCAAGGAAAAGCTGAAACAACTAAAAACCAATATCGATACACTCACGATGACCGCGACGCCCATTCCGCGTACACTCCAATTCTCACTGATGGGGTCGCGCGATTTTTCTACCATCAACACTCCCCCACCCAACCGATATCCGGTGCAAACAGAGGTGCACACGTTTGATGTGGAAGTGATGAAAGAGGCCATCAATTACGAAGTGAGCCGCAACGGGCAGGTATTTATCGTCAACAATCGCATTCAGAATATTTATGAAATGGAGGCACTGCTCAAACGCGAAGTGCCGGATATTCGCACGGCGGTTGGCCACGGACAAATGGATCCGAAAAAACTGGAAACGGTGATTGGCGACTTTCTCAATCACGAGTACGACGTGTTGCTGGCAACCACCATCATCGAATCGGGCATTGATATGCCCAACGTGAACACCATTATCGTGATAAACGCGCAAAACTTCGGGTTGAGCGACCTCCACCAGCTGCGCGGACGCGTGGGACGAAGCAACCGAAAAGCGTTTTGCTACCTGATGGCGCCGCCGCTCTACACGCTCAGCACCGATTCGCGGAGGCGGTTGCAGGCCATTGAAAACTTTTCGGAATTGGGTAGCGGTATACACATTGCCATGCAGGATTTGGACATTCGTGGAGCGGGAAACCTGCTTGGCGCCGAACAAAGCGGTTTTATTGCCGATTTGGGTTACGAAACGTATCAGAAAATACTTGCCGAAGCCGTTCAGGAACTTCGCAAAGAGGAATTTACCGATCTTTACCGGGAACAACAGGAGCAAAAAGCGGAAAGAGATGAAGATTTTGTGGACGATGTCCCCGTAGAAAGTGATTTGGAGCTGATGTTCCCGGTATCATACATTCCCAACGATGCTGAACGTGTGGCCATGTACCGCGAACTGGACAACATGGAAACAGAAACGCAAATCCTTGACTTTACAAAACGGTTGGAAGACCGTTTCGGCAAAATTCCGGCACAAGGCAGAGAACTAATTCGCATCGTCCGATTACGCCGACTAGCAAAATCGCTCGGTATTGAAAAACTTTTCCTTAAAACCGGACAAATGACTTTATTTCTTATATCCGATGCCGAATCTCCCTATTATCGGTCATCTGCTTTCGATAAACTGTTAAACTACATCCAAACGCATCCGCGTGAATGCCAGTTGCGCGAAGCCGGCAGGAAACGTTCGGTAGTTATCCGAAATGTTACGACGGTGGAAATAGCAGTGGCTGTATTGGAGGAGATGTTAAAAAAGTAAATTATCTACTGTTTTTTTAACTGACTGATACCAATAACAAGTATACCAATTTAACCCAAATAGTAACATTAACTTCACATTATCTTAACCATCCTGTAACATTAAAAGAGTTTCTTTGCGCTTTAATTCAAATAATGTGAAATAATGCGAAAATTAACTACTTTTCTACTTGTATCTCTAACGGCATTCACAACTTTGTTTGCCATTGAAAACCCAATCAACGAAGCTGTTCCGGGAGCGCTAACCGGACGAATAATCGATGAAATGGGCTACGTGTTGCCCGGCGCAACTATTACCATTGAAGGATCTGAAATAGGAACAGTATCCGACATCAATGGATTTTTCAGGTTATCCGGACTTGAAAATGGTACTTACAAGGTTAAAGTTACGTATATCGGATACAATCCAGTTGAAAGAAACGTAACCATCAGCAACAACAGAACCACACCATTAAATAATATTGTATTGGAAGAAGGAATTTTAATGCAGGAAGTAGTAGTTACTGCATTAAATCCACAACACAAAGCAATTTCGCAACAACGAAACAGCATAAATATAACCAATGTGATTTCGGCAGACCAGGTTGCTCGTTTTCCCGACTCAAATATAGGTGATGCTTTGAAACGAATTGCCGGTATCAGCGTACAATATGACCAAGGCGAAGCTCGTTTTGGCCACATTCGCGGAACATCGCCCGATTTAAGCTCGGTAACCATAGACGGGACACGTGTTCCATCGGCTGAGGCCGAAATGCGTTCGGTACAACTCGACCTCATTCCTTCGGATATGATTCAAACCATAGAAGTAAACAAAGTAATTACACCCGATATGGATGCCGATGCGATTGGCGGATCGGTAAACCTTGTTACCAAAAGCCAACCTACAGGTCGCAGAATTACAGCTATGGCTGGAAGCGGTTATAACCTGATTTCGAAAAAACCAACATTGAATCTAGGGCTCAGTTATGGTAACCGTTATTTTAACGATAAACTCGGCTTAGTTGCTGCTGTTTCTTACCAGAATAATCCATTGGGTTCTGACAACGTGGAATTTGAATGGGAAAAAGCAGATGATGGAAGGATGTACACTGCCGAATACGAAGTACGTCAGTATTTTGTACAACGCGACCGCCAAAGCTATTCGCTGGCAATGGATTACATGTTCAATCCTGATCATAAGATCGAATTTACCGGCATGTACAACAAACGACGCGACTGGGAAAATCGTTATCGATTAAGAATTAGGGGAAATGAGCCTGATGGCAACGGATACACCACAGGCCAGGTAGTTCGTCAGTTGAAATTTGGTACTCCCGACAATAAATACGCACGCTTGGAAGATCAGCGCGTACAAACCTTTTCACTGGGAGGAGAACATCATTTCAACAAACTGACCATGAACTGGAAAGGAAATTATTCTAAAGCAAGCGAAGAACGTCCCAACGAAAGATATATGGCCTACAGGGTACGAAATCTCACTTCTCAATTTGATTTTTCCGACCCTCAAAAGCCTAAAGCTACCAATTTCAGCAAAGACATAAACGATTTCGGTAATTTCAATTTAAACGAGCTTACAGAAGCATATCAATATACTAAAGACAAAGACCTGTCGGGTAAAATCGATTTTTTATTACCCTTCAATACTTCGGGTGCTTGGAAAAACAGCCTTGGCTTTGGCGCTGCTTTCAAGTCAAAATCTAAAAGTAACAACGAAGACTATTATGAATATGAACCGACAGATGAAGATGCTTTTGACGCGTTAGTTGCAGGCAATTTGAAAGATCAAACTCGGGATAACTTTCTCGCCGGAGATTACAAATTGGGAATGTTTCCCGATAAAAAAGTATTTGGCGATATGGCATTCGAAGGAAATTCTGCTTTTACCGGCGAAAAAGACCTGGAAACCGACATCGCCGATTTCGATGCCAAAGAAGACATCTTTGCCACTTATCTGCGCTACGATCAACGCCTGAATGACCAGATTGATCTCATTCTCGGAGTTCGGATGGAGCTCACGAAATCGAACTACAATGGCAATAAATGGAACAGTGACACTGAAACCATTGAAAGAATAAATGGAAAGTCAGACTCTTACACAAATTTCTTACCCGGTGTTATTGCCAAATGGGATGTAAGCAACGATTTTAAAGTAAAAGCTGCCTGGACAAATACGTTGGCACGCCCCAAATATATCGATTTAGCGCCCATTCAAAACCTCAATTACGGGGATGATGAAATATCACTCGGAAACCCTGACTTGGTTCCAGCCAAATCCATGAACTTTGATTTAATGGCTGAATATTACATAAACGGAGGTTTGTTCTCAGCCGGAATATTCTATAAAGATATTAAGGATTTTATTGTGGAAGAACGTCTTACCAATCAGACAGTAAATGGTACCACTTGGGCAAAATATAGCCGACCGATTAATGCTGGAAATGCTGATTTATTGGGTTTTGAAGTTTCCGTTCAACAAAATTTGAACTTTTTCCCGGGATTTCTGCGTTATTTTAATGTATATCTCAACTATACATATAATCACTCTAACGTGAAGAATTTTAATTATGAAGGGCGTGAGAACGACAAGTTAAGCTTGCCCGGCACACCAGAAAACACATTCAATGCGGCATTGGGTTACGATTCACGTCGTTTTTCGGCACGTTTATCGTATAATTTCGCTTCCGATTTTATAGATGAGTTAGGTGAAGAAGCTTTCTACGACAGATATTACGACAAAGTGAATTATCTTGACTTTAATGCGAATGTGAAGGTTGGCAAGTATGTGAATATTTTTGCCAACGTAAACAATATTCTCAATCAACCCTTACGCTATTATCAAGGTAGCAAAGAATACACTATGCAGGTAGAATATTATAATTTTCGTTTTGATGCAGGTGTGAAGTTGGTATTTTAATTTAAAACAAAGATAAAAGAAGCATATGACAAGATCTGATTCTTGGTTCTTAAAATTCAAATGATAATGCACAGAAATCTAAATCTTATTTTCTTTTTCAGTCTATTCTCGTTCACAGCAATCTACGGGCAGAGTCCAATGATAAATGTAGAAGTTGAGTATGAAGACGGATATAATTTCTTTGTAGCAAACGATTTGGGACGAAACGGGTATTACAAGCAAAAAGATATAGCCAAAGTAATGGGCGAATTAGCCGAAGAAATTGGCATTGAGTTTATTGCTGCTGCCGGTGATACGCACCATTGGGGCGGCGTGCAAAGCGTTCACGACCCATTATGGATGACCAATTTTGAAACCATTTACGATCATCCTGAGCTGATGGAAGAATGGCACGCTATCCTAGGGAACCATGATTATCAAGGAAATACACAGGCTGTGATCGATTATTCCGATATTTCGCGTCGCTGGGTAATGCCTGATAGATACTATACTAAAACTATTCAACCATCGGAAGATGATGAGGATTTTTCTTCTGCCAAAGTGTTCTTCATTGATACAACACCACTCATCGATCAGTATTACAAAGAAGGCGATAAGTATCGTGATGTTTTTGAGCAAGACAGCACCAAACAACTTCGTTGGCTGGAAGAAGAATTGGCAAAATCTACCGAAAAATTCAAAATCGTAATCGGGCATCATCCAATTTACGTTTCGGAGAAAAAGCGGGTAGATGAACAAAGCCTAGTGGAAAAACTCGATCCTATTTTACGAAAACACAATGTGGATATATACATTGCCGGACATTCTCACACTTTTCAGCACCTCACAAAACATGGTGCAAAAATAAATTACGTAGTAAACGCTTCAGGCTCTCTCGGGCGCGAACCTATTAAAGGTCCCGACACACGCTTTAGTTCTTCTGATGAAGGTTTTTCGGTGATCTCTATAGGGAAAAATTCATTAAAGATGACTTTTATCAATTATATGGGAAATCCTATCCATCAGTTCGAAATAAAGAAGTAGTTTTTGTTCCAAAACATATCAAAAACCCGACATATTATTAAATAATTGTCGGGTTTTAACTTTTACTGGAATTCCAAGATTGAATATTAGTATAGACCGTATTTTTATTTCCAAAAAACAAATCGTTTAACCCATAAATAGATAGAAGAAAAAATAAGAAAAATAATCAAAAAAGTAAGGGAGATTTTCTCGAAAGGATTGTCAGAAAATGTCTTCTCGTAATATGCTGTCAAAATTATAAAGATGTAAAGTGAATTTGTGATAAGAGCCATTGCCCACCCCCACGATTTCACATTCATCAAACCCACGATTCCCAGCACTGAAGACAAAGTAAACCAAATAAAATGAACTTGAGAAAACACATGTACAAATGCTAAACCCATTTTCATTAAAAAAGAAACGGCTACAGAAGCCTCAGACAAGTTAAATTGCAAATAAGCTGTTATATTTTGTATTAAATATAATACCCACGCAAGGAGTTGAAAAATAGCAATGGCTGCTATCATTTTGTTACGTTTTGTTTTAGCAAATTTTCTTAACGAAACAACCTTCATCCGTTCGTTTGGTATATTCAGATGAAAATAAGGACTATCAAATTGCTGACTGCTCATCTCTAATAAGTTATCAACTGATTCACTAAATTATTATGAACCAGTTTTTTCAGCAATAAAGATATATCAATAACTGATTCTCAGAAAAGGAAATCAGTTACGTTTTTATGAAGAATTTATTACGAAAGAGTTACAATTGAGAGAAAATTCAAAAAAAACCGATGACTGAACAATCACCGGTTTTCATTATTAAAACAATCCCTCCACCGATAAATACCTTTCTCCGGTATCGAAATTGAATGTTAATATCCGTTTCTTTTCGGTGAGTTGTGCTACTTTTTGGGCAACAGCAGCTAACGCTGCTCCTGTGGAGATCCCGCCCAAGATACTTTCTTCCCTCGCCAGTTTACGCGCATAGTTAAAAGCATCTTCGTTGGATACTTTTATAACGCTGTCAAGCACGTTCATATCCAACGTATCGGGAATAAATCCTGCTCCAATACCCTGAATAGTATGCGGGCCGGGACTATCGCCCGAAATAACAGGAGAAGCTGCCGGTTCAACAGCAATTACCTGAATGGATGGAAATTTCTTTTTCAATTCTCTTCCCACTCCCGTAATGTGGCCACCGGTTCCAACGCCAGTAATCAGGTAATCGAAACCTTCGGGGAAATCATTCAACACTTCCTGTGCTGTTTTATTTGCGTGGACAGCGATATTGGCCGGATTTTTAAATTGCTGAGGTATCCACGATCCGGGGATTTCGGATTGGAGTTCCAACGCTTTCTCAATCGCACCTTTCATTCCCTTTTCACGCGGTGTAAGCACCAATTCCGAGCCGAAAAGTCCGATTATTTTTCTACGCTCAATTGACATTGATTCCGGCATTACGATAATAACTCTATATCCTTTATAGGCTCCTACAAATGAAAGTCCAACTCCGGTATTTCCCGATGTAGGCTCAATAATGGTTCCTCCGGGTTTTAAAATGCCATTTTTCTCAGCATCTTCAATCATCGACAATGCAATGCGATCCTTAATGCTTCCTAAAGGATTTTGCCTTTCAAGTTTAATCCAAACTTCGTGATTGGGGAATAATTTGCTCAATCGAATGTGAGGCGTGTTCCCAATTGATTCTAATACGTTGTTAAATTTCATTGTTGCAATTTTTAAAATGTTATGAATGCTATAAATATTTAGTTTAAATAGTAAAGTCAAGGGGCTGTAAAAATTCTTTCACCGTTCTTATCTTCACATCTACCGAATTATACACCAACGAATATGGGATAACGCTTTGCGTTAACCATGCTCCGCCACCAATCGTTGAGTTATGACCGATAACGGTTTCGCCGCCTAAGATGGTAGCGTTAGCGTAAATAACCACATTATCTTCCACCGTTGGGTGTCGCTTTACATTCGATAGTTTTTTTTCAACATAGAGCGCCCCCAGAGTAACACCTTGATAAATCTTAACGTTGTTTCCTATTTGGGAGGTTTCACCGATAACAATTCCGGTTCCGTGGTCAAGGAACAAGTTCCTCCCTATTTTTGCAGCAGGGTGTATATCAATTCCAACTTTCGAGTGTGCATATTCACCGAAAAGGCGTGGAATGAGGGGTACTCCTAACGAATGTAACTCGTGCGCAATTCGGTAAACACTTAATGCAAAAAAACCGGGATAAGCGATAATAACCTCTTCAATAGATTTTGCAGCAGGATCGTTTTTCAGATAACATGTTGCATCTTCGTGCAAAAGTTCCTGAATTCCAGTGAATCGCTCGAAGAATTCATGCACTGCCTCATCGGCAAACTGTTGATCTTTCAATTTGGCAATATTCACATTTAACGCAAGAGCACAGTCCTTCAATTTTTCGTGAATACCACACATGTCGATTCGTTCACAAACGGGAAACATTTGCGAAAAAAATGTTTCAATAACTTCTTCCAGTTTGCACTTATCTATTGGAATCTGTACAGGTAACGGTTGAAACTTATCTATAAGCTCAAAAGTTTTTTTTATCATAAGAGGAGTTTTTAAATGAATAATTTTTACTTGTTATTTTAAGACACAGGAGCGGTCCTTGTTAATCGATTGGGAAGGAGTGATCAACAACAGCAACAACAAATATGCATTCGGCTTTTATTCATTTTCTATTTTAGAGAAGCAAAGATATAACTAATTTGATATGAAAACACCAACAGTTGTTGTTTTGTTCATTATTAATACAAAAAAAGCAACATTTGGTAAAAATATTGCTTTTTGATAAATGAATTTGTTTTTTTTGAGTGATTTATCTCACATTTTTTATTCTTTCGATAAGCTCGTTACCCAATGCTTTTTTATCTTCTATGTGTTTTAACGTAGCCATAACAAACGGATTATTATCGAAAGCACCCCGAACGTATTCGAAATCCATGGCTTGTTCCTGAATGTTTCCGTCAGCGCCAAATCCGGTTTTAAAGGATAAGGAAAACTCTTTTTTAGCATCATCGTAAATCAGCTCATCGAGTTTAATCACAGATGATTTCCATTTTTCCACGATATCTATAATGTTTTTGGCTGTTATTGTCTCAGGAGTTAACTGATAAAATTCCTGAATTTTCTCCCACGCCCAAGTCCATTCAAGCGTGTAATATTGATCATGAAGCTGCTTGAAAACATGGTTGATATCCTTGAGTTTCGAAATCTTGCCGTCTTCAATCCGACAAAGAAGATTATCGATCTCTGATTTTGGTGCTATTAACCCGGAAACATCCACCCATTCACCTGAGCCCACTGTTGTATCGGGTTTCAGCCTCTCTCTTATCTCTTCGTTTGAAGTAAAAGGAGTATTTTCGAGTCTTTTGATAATTGAATTACCTAAGAATTTATGAATAACAATTTCATACAATTCCAATCCTTTTTTAAGCGCTGCATTCTTTATGATACAACTCTGATAGGTATATATTTCGGAAGTTTCGCCTGCCGTTGCCTGCAAATTCTTTAGAATTCTCACACCCGCAAACACTTTTTGTATAGTGTAAGGGCTAAGTAGGTTGAAATTTATGAAATCAAGCTTATTAGGGTCTTTTCTTTTATCACGTTCAGGCCATTTTTTTGCATCACGGATGGTTCCGACACTCTTTAGGTTTATGGCAGGAGCCAGGTGTGTAGCATTATCATTTTCTACTAAATAGGAAAAAGGCAGATTCGATGTATCGGAATGCTGATAATGTCTTCCCAGAATCAGTGAAAAAGGCCCTACTTTTGCTGGCCAAAGCACATAAGAATTACTCGTTGTTTTAGCGCCGCGCTCGATGATTCCCTGATGAATGGGCCCAAGTTTATACATGTGGTTGCTTTGGTTTGAACCCGACCCAGCATTCATAAACGAGAACATCCCTGCAATCAGCAACGTGGATTTGTGGTGAGTTACCGTATAAGGCCCCGCAAAAAGAGCACATGCTTCACCGTTCTCTCCCTGACAGTTACTAAAAAAAAGCGAATCGGAAGCGGAATAGCCATGATCAAGATGACAAGCCTGTCCGATAAAGCATCGGGAAATAATGCATCCGCCATCAACTTGAGAACCCGAAGAAATAATGAAATCCTCAGCAATTACATTTCTTCCAATATAAACCGGCGCCGATTCGTTGCTGTTAATGCTTCCATTTTTCAGCTTCATAGCACCGGTAATCTTGCAAAATGCGCCAATTTTCACATTTTTAATGTATCCCACATTCACAATCATAGAATTGTCGCCTATGCAACCTGTGTCCGAAGCATATTTTTCGCTGTAAAAATCGACAATCGCTTTCATGCGTTTAATCAAATTTGGCCTATGCCGATAAAGTGAATACACGTATGCAAAATGTGCGGATAACTTATCGTGGATGTGTACTTCCCGCCCACCCGATTCGTTCAATACGTTCACTTCGGTTCCATTGCCAAAAGTGGTTTTGCCATCCACCAGTATAACATCTACGTTTTGTATAAAACAATTATTGCCAATAGTATAATTAGCTATGTAGTTCTGAATATTTTCAATAACTACGTTATCCCCAATCTCACAATTATGGATGATGGCATTATTTATACAGGAATGTTTTCTTAATCCGCCTGCCAGTTCGAACTCTTTCTCCAGCACTCCTATTTTAATATTTCCGGAAAATTGGGTATTTTTGACGAAACGAGGGGTGAAGCCAGCACTTACTTTTATTAACGCCCAATCGTTGCATGCACAACCCTGACTTTGAAGTTGAGTGATTTCGTGTAACGTTAAGTTTCTAACTTTTTGCATTGATTTTTTTGACAAAAATATAAAAAAAAATCAATCTTTTTGTTTAATCAAACCTAAACGATATGCTGAGAGTAGTTTCTTCAAATCAGACGACTGTTCTGCAAGTACACATCCGTTATCGGTATCTTTCACCAGCATACGTCGAGAAGTAAACTCCTTAATTACGGTTACCGATTGTATGTCACTTCCTTTCTCTACAGCCTCTTTTGCAGAATCGAACGGCTCATGCTGCACCAATTGAATTCCTTGTGAATTGAAAATGAGCGTATAACCTGCAATTCCGGTTGCCGATTGATATGCTCGGGAAAAACCACCATCGATGACTAGAAGCTTACCATCAGCACGCATGGGTTGTTCGCCTTTAATGGCTTTTACCGGCACATGTCCGTTAATAATATGCGTATCGGGGCCTTCGAGTCCAAACTCTTTCAATATCATTTCGCAGGTTTCACGCTTGTTCTGATAAACAAAGTAATACCCTTTTTCTTCGCTGTGGGTTTCTTTATCTGCAATAAAATATCGCTCAAAAGTGGTCATCGCACTCTTGTCGAACAACGGTGAGTCTTTTCCGCACCATAAATACCACATGTAATCTTCGGCAAACGATTTTAGCGGCATGTCGTGTTGTTCAAAGTAAGCTGTACGTATCAATCTATCTACTTTATCCATAAAAGCTCTACCGGAATATTCTTTATCCTGAATCGTTATTTTCTTAAATCGTCCTTTCTCGTCCAAAGGAATGGATGCATGATACAACAAATTCTTATTGAAGGTCAGATAGATACTTCCTTTAGAATACAAACCCATCAGGTGTTTTCTCAGCTTTTCGCTTTGTGTAAACGAATGAGCCAGTTTATCAATTAATTCTGTTTCTTCAGGTGTTAGTTTGAATGGGTCTTTGGGATCAATGGTGGGAAAATCAGTATCTTTCATTGGATATTCTTTTCCGTCAGGCAAAACAATAGTACCTTTTTCATAATTAATCCGATGCAGCAGATCACGATCCTCCATTTCAAATTCGGGACGACGAATAATAATTTCATGTTCAAGCTTGAACTGTAAAACAGCAATGGCTTTATGCATCTGGCTCAGCAATTCTAACGATTTATCATCATAAGTTTTGTTATCAATTCCCAGTTTGGGCAAAAAAAGTTTACAGGGAATGCTTCCATAAACCTCCATGGCAAATCTGGCCAATGGTAACAAGTTAATGCCGTATCCTTCTTCAAGTGTGGTAAGATTAGCGTATCGCAAAGCGATTCGGATCACATTTGCCATAGAAGCTTTATTACCGACAGCTGCACCCATCCAAAGGATATCGTGATTTCCCCATTGAAAATCAAAGTTATGATATTCGAGTAGCGTGTCCATAATAATGTGTGCACCATCTCCTCTGTCGTAAACATCGCCTACGATATGCAAACGATCTATTACCAGACACTGGATCGCTTCGCAAATGGCCACAATAAAAGCATCGGCACTACCCGTTGATACGATGGAATTAAAGATCACGCTGATATATGCCGATTTGTGCGGATTAATACTTGACTCGTGCAGAAGTTCCTGAATTATGTACTCAAATTTCGGTGGTAGTGCTTTACGAACTTTTGAGCGTGTGTATTTTAATGTTACTCCTTGTAAAACCCTCACTAACTGATTCAGTATTACTGAATACCACTCTTGTAAATTTGGTTCGGTCTTCTTTATCAGTTGCAGCTTTTCTTTCGGATAGTAGATGAGTGTACAAAGTTCTTTCTTTTCGCTTTCGCGAAGCGTTTGTCCAAATATTTCTTCCACTTTTCGTTTAATGGTTCCTGACGCATTTTTCAATACATGCTGGAACGCTTCGGCTTCACCGTGAATGTCAGCCAAAAAATGTTCTGTACCTTTCGGTAGATGAAGAATAGCTTCAAGATTAATAATTTCGGTGCTTGCACTGGCAATATTAGGAAAACTCTTTGCCAATAGCTGCAGATATTTAATATCTCGGGCAAGCTCTTGATGAGTTGCAGTGGATTTTGTCATAAAATGATTTAAGATTTGTGGTTTGTAGTTTCCAATAAATATGAAGCCTTTTAGAAACGGTCTCATTGAAGGTTATAAGCAAGATGTGGAGTAAAAAGATCAATTCCACGCTCCTCTTTTTATTTAAAGGGGAGCGTAGGAAAATGACACCTTACTTTTTCTCTTTTAAAGCTTCAAAAATCAGCTTTTCGAGCTCGTCTGCCAATTCGGGATTATCTTTGATAACCGATTTGCTGGCATCACGTCCTTGCGCCAACCTCGAATCGTTGTAGCTGTACCACGATCCACTTTTTTTGATAACGCCAAGTTCGGCGCCAAGGTCAATAATTTCACCTTCTCGCGAAATTCCTTCGCCGTACATAATATCAAATTCAGCTTTGCGGAATGGTGGAGCCACTTTGTTTTTCACCACCTTCACGCGGGTTTGGCTGCCGTGCACTTCATCACCGTCTTTTAGCTGGCCAATCCGACGGATATCCAGGCGCACAGAAGAGTAAAACTTCAGAGCATTACCTCCGGTAGTTGTTTCGGGGTTTCCAAACATAATACCGATCTTCTCACGCAACTGATTAATGAAAATGCAGGTTGTATTTGTTTTACCTATTGTCGAGGTGAGTTTACGCAAAGCTTGTGACATCAATCGGGCTTGTAATCCTACGTTTGAGTCGCCCATATCACCTTCGATTTCTTTTTTCGGGGTAAGTGCAGCTACCGAGTCGATAACGATAATATCTACTGCTGATGAACGAATAAGTTGCTCGGCAATCTCCAGTGCTTCCTCACCACTGCTGGGTTGAGAAATCAATAAGTTATCTGTATCCACTCCAAGTTTTTCAGCATAAAAGCGATCGAAAGCATGCTCTGCATCTATAAATGCGGCAACACCACCCGCCTTTTGGGCTTCGGCAATGGCGTGAATGGCCAATGTGGTCTTTCCGGATGACTCAGGGCCGTATATTTCTATAACCCTGCCGCGAGGATATCCTCCAACGCCCAAAGCAGCATTTAATCCGATAGATCCGCTGGGAATCACCGCTACTTGCTCTATCTTTTCTTCGCCCATCTTCATGATAGAACCTTTGCCGTAAGTTTTTTCTATTTTGTCCATCGCTGCGCGAAGCGCTTTGAGTTTTTCAGAATTTACATTTTTTTCTTCCACCATAATTTATTTCATTGAAGTTTAATTTGTTTCGTTAATTTACTCTTTTCTCTTTATTATTTTAACACTGCCAATATCTGCTCTGCATGATTTTTTGTATCCACACTTCTTCCCTCTATGATGTGGTGGATAGTGCCGTTTTCATCGATTAAAAATGTGGTACGGACTGTGCCCATATATGTTTTACCGTAATTTTTCTTTTCTTGCCATACACCGAATTCCTGAACCAGTTTTTTATCCACATCGGCAATCAACGGAAAAGGCAAATCAAATTTATCGATAAACTTTTGATGTGAAGTTTCACTATCCACACTCACTCCAACAATTGCGTAACCGGCTTTTTTCAAATCCTGATATCCGTCTCTCAGGCTGCAGGCCTGTGCGGTGCATCCGGGAGTATTATCTTTCGGATAGAAATATAACGCCAGTTTTTTACCCGCGAAATCGCTTGCTTTTATTACTTTTCCATTTTGGTCAAAGCCTAATATTTCAGGAATTTTATCACCAATCTGTAGTGCCATAACTTTTTATCTTTTTGTAGTTGAGAAACCAAAGATAAGCATAAAATAAAGAAAAAGAGAAGAAATTTACAACAACTTATACACACCGCCCGGCAACGCTTTTACTACATTTTTCATTTCCAGCTCGAGCAAAGTAAAGAATAATTCAGAGACCGGAAGGTTAAGTTCGATACCAAGCATATTCACGTGTATAGATTCAACTTTATTAAGTGCGTTGAATACTTTTTCTTCTGTTTCGGTAAGATTCAGGAAGAGTTCTTTTTGTTTGGATTGTGTTATTTTTGCAGCTGCACTCCATCCCATTTGGTCGATAAAGGATTTCGTATCTTTAAATAAAACCGCCTTATTGGAAGTGATCAGGCTGTTGCATCCCGATGATTTGGCGTCGGTTGTCCTGCCGGGAACAGCAAAAACCTCCCGGTAATATGAATTAGCAATTTCCGCTGTTATGAGGGAACCGCCTTTTTCTGCCGATTCCACAACAACCACTGCATCAGCCATTCCGGCAACAATACGGTTTCGTTTCACGAAATTGAATCTATCGGGTTCAGTGTGGCTTGGGAATTCGGTTATCAATGCTCCTCTTTCCA
>DCEG01000061.1:0-1181 GCA_002316835.1 Bacteroidales bacterium UBA1035
TTTGTTGCGTTCTCCAATGTGGTGGTGGATGTATGGGGCTTCGTCTAAGAAGCGTTCGTCTCTGTCGGAAGCGATGGGTTCGCTGGTGACGGAAAATGGAAATGAGGATGATTGCATAGGATGTTTAATGTTTGATGTTTGATGTTGGGTGATGCCTGCCTGTCGGCAGACAGGGATGATTTGGAGAGGGGGAGGCTTAATCCAAGTCCGCCCCCTCGCCCTTTGGGGAGGGTCGGGGAGGGGTTTTTCTCTTATCTAAAATCATCTTTAAAAATCGATGGCTATGTCAATTAAAAAGTTTTTTATTTCGTTTTCTGTTGGAGGTTGAGGAATGATGTATTCTACTTCTTCGCTATAATTAATATCATCGAAATATGATAGTTGAGCACGAAAAAGCTTTCCCGAAAACTGTTGATCGAAAAGGCTTGATGCGCGTTCGCTTATTTCTTGAAAAGTATAATGATTTTTGAGGATAAAGTATAAATCAACGTAATCTTTCCATTTCGAACGTCGTCCGAGCGCGAATGCTTTCATCGCTGCTAAATCCAGTAGGGAAGGAATTTTTATCTTTTTCTCGAAGTCTTCGTTTGTGTCAATAGTAAACGGATACTCAAAGAATGTGAACTTTACATTGTTGATAATTAAGTTTAACTGGCCTGAAACACTACGTGTGACTAAATACCTGTATCCTTGATTCTGTATTTTATTCAATATTTTTTTTGCCTGAAACGGGGTTGCTTTAAACAAATCAAAATCAATGGAACGTCTATGTCCGATATGCAAGGCAATTGCCGTTCCGCCAACCATATAAAACTCTCGCCTGAAAGATTTTAATAGATCAAGCAGTGAAAGTTGATTACTGTCCAGAATTTCCCTGTGCATATTTGCTGAAATAGAGATGAAAAAGATTATAAATTTCGGGATAATAATTCAATTTTTTACGCCCTGTTAAATTGAGAAAAAGGGAGGATATATAATCTGCTCCCCACAGCTTTTTTAGTTGTAAAACATCGTCCATAGTGCCGTAATTCAATATAAATTCCATCAGCACCTCATCGCTGATATTTTCCTTTTTCTCTTCGGGAATATACCAGAACAAATCGGCGTGTTTGCGGATAAATTCTTTTATTTCGGGTGTTCTTTCCTGCATGTTGTTATAGCGGTGGCAATGGGTGTTGGGC
>DCEG01000061.1:1371-2905 GCA_002316835.1 Bacteroidales bacterium UBA1035
TGGGCATTGAGTACTGGACATTAACTTTATTCTATGTCCTGCGCCTTTACCTCTATGCTCTGCGCTCCATGCTCCATGCCCATATCTTTAGCGAATGTAAAGATACGTGTTATTCTTATTTTTCACAAGTTTTTCACCCTGCTAAATCGTCAGTAATTCCCGGTCTCCAAGTCTCCCCGGCGCCACGTCTACCCGTCGTATAACATCTTATTCTCCGTACATCTTTTCGTAATACTGTTGATAATCGCCGCTGGTGACATTGTCCAGCCAATCCTGGTTGTCGAGGTACCAGCGCACGGTTTTCTCTATGCCTTCCTCGAACTGAAGTGACGGTTCCCACCCGAGTTCGTTTTTGAGTTTGGTGGCATCAATGGCGTAGCGCAAGTCGTGTCCGGCACGATCGGTTACGTACGTAATCAGCCTCTCCGATTCACCCTCTGCACGGCCCAACAACCGGTCAACGGTTTTGATCATTACTTTTATGAGGTCGATGTTTTTCCACTCGTTGAATCCGCCTATGTTGTAAGTTTCTCCTATTTCTCCTTCGTGGAAAATAATATCGATGGCACGGGCGTGATCCACGACGTAGAGCCAATCGCGCACGTTTTCGCCTTTTCCGTAAACCGGAAGCGGTTTGTTGTGGCGAATGTTGTTGATAAACAGCGGAATGAGCTTTTCCGGAAACTGATAGGGTCCGTAATTGTTGGAGCAGTTGGAAATGACGATTGGCAGACCATAAGTGTCGCGATAAGCGCGCACGAAATGGTCGGACGATGCTTTTGAAGCAGAGTAGGGCGAATGGGGGTCGTAAGCGGTTTCTTCGGTGAACAGCGTATCGTCGAAATCGAGTTCGCCGTACACCTCATCGGTGGAAACGTGGTAGAAAAGGTGCGGGGTGTGTAGAGACGGAGCGTTTTCCGTCTGTTTTGACCAAAATCTGCGAGCGGCCTCTAATAGATTTAAAGTGCCCATGATGTTGGTTTTCGCAAACGAGAACGGGTCTTTGATGCTTCGGTCTACGTGGCTTTCGGCGGCAAGGTGGATAACGTTGTCGATATCGTATTCTTTGAAAACCTGCTGCATGGCTTCAAAATCGCAGATATCGGCTTTCACGAAAACGTAGTTTGGGGCGTTTTCAATGTCTGTTAGGTTGGCTAAGTTGCCGGCATAGGTGAGGGCATCGAGATTTACAATCCGATAATCTGGATATTTATTTACAAATTGACGAACTACGTGCGAGCCAATAAAACCGGCACCGCCTGTGATTAATATATTTTTTCTATTCATTTTCAATAGATTTATTGTTTTTTATTTTTTTGACTTGACCTGTGAAATAGGATTTTAGGCGATTGCCCAAAAACATTTTCCCATAATTCGTCTTTAAATATTTCTCTCTTTTTAATACGTCTTGCTGATTTAAGCAAGCTTCAAAAAAATTATATAAAACATAACCCCTCCGCTTCGCTCGTCCCCTTTGATAAAGGGGACAGTTGTGCAGGTGAATTATTTGTCTGCTTTAAATATTTGTAGCCCG
>DCEG01000061.1:3293-3776 GCA_002316835.1 Bacteroidales bacterium UBA1035
TCCACAGGATGCCGCCTTCGTAATCGGGAGCATAATAATTGTCGCACTTGTATTGGAAAATTGCTCCTCCGCTGAGAACGACAAAGCCGTGAGCAAATCCGCGGGGAATAAACAGTTGTCGTTTATTTTCTTCCGATAATTCTACCGAAACGTGCTTGCCGAAAGTGGGTGAATTTTCCCGAATATCCACAGCGATATCCAAGACCTTTCCCATCACTACATGTACAAGTTTTGCTTGCGCATAGGGTGGTTTCTGGAAGTGTAACCCGCGCAAGACTCCGTACTTAGATTTCGATTCGTTGTCTTGAACAAAAGTTGTCTTACTTACTTTTTCCTCGAATTCCTTTTGTGAAAACGATTCGAAAAAATAACCCCTGTCGTCGCCAAATATTTTCGGTTCTATAATAACCACACCCTCTATTTCGGTTTTAATTATATTCATTCCAACCTAAAATTATTCATTCTTCATTATGAATTAGCTTT
>DCEG01000050.1 GCA_002316835.1 Bacteroidales bacterium UBA1035
ATTGTGTTGGTGCGCGGCGGTCGTGTGAAAGACCTTCCGGGTGTACGTTATCTCATTGTTCGCGGAACATTGGATACAGCCGGTGTAAATGGCCGTACTCAACGTCGTTCTAAATACGGAGCTAAGCGTCCAAAACCGGGAGCCGCAGGAAAAGCCGGAGCAGCTGCTAAACCAGGTGCAAAGAAGAAATAATCCCGCACAAAAAGTACGTTTTAGTTATTAAATTATTAATGTAAAATCGCTGTTGAAATTTTTGGGAAAAGCTACTATAGGTTGAGTAAATGATTCAGAGGAATTGTTGAAGACAAATAAAAACGGCAACCAAACACAACACAAATTAGTTTAAACAATGAGAAAAACAAAACCTAAAAAAAGACAGGTTCTACCCGATCCTGTATATGGTGATGTAAGGGTAACAAAGTTTGTTAACCACCTTATGTATGACGGAAAGAAAAGCATATCTTACGATATCTTCTATTCTGCATTGAACACAGTAAAGGCAAAATTGCCCAACGAAGAGAAGCCGGCTCTGGAGATTTGGAAAGCCGCGTTAGACAATATAACACCGCAAGTTGAAGTGAAGTCACGTCGTGTTGGCGGAGCAACATTTCAGGTGCCTACAGAAATTCGTCCCGAAAGAAAAGAATCCATTTCAATGAAAAACCTCATTCTTTATGCACGCAGAAGAGGAGGTAAAACGATGGCCGATAAATTGGCTGCCGAGATTGTTGATGCATTCAACGGTCAGGGTGGATCATTTAAACGTAAAGAGGACATGCACAGAATGGCAGAGGCTAACAGAGCTTTTGCACATTTCAGATTTTGATAGAAAGATTAGGTAAAAAAGATGGCAAAAGGTTCAAAAGAAGCATTAATTTTCACTCGCAATCTTGGCATCATGGCTCACATCGATGCCGGCAAGACAACTACGTCGGAGCGAATCTTATTTTATACAGGATTAACCCATAAAATAGGTGAAGTTCATGATGGAGCTGCTACTATGGATTGGATGGAGCAGGAACAGGAACGTGGTATTACCATTTCATCCGCTGCTACCACTGCGAACTGGAAATATAATGACAAAACATACAAAATAAACTTGATTGACACCCCGGGGCACGTAGACTTCACCGTTGAGGTTGAGCGTTCGTTGCGTATCCTCGACGGAGCCGTGGCAGCGTTTTGCGCTGTAGGCGGAGTTGAGCCGCAATCGGAAACCGTGTGGCGTCAGGCAGATAAATATAAAGTGCCGCGAATTGGTTACGTGAATAAAATGGACCGTTCGGGTGCAAACTTTTTTGAAGTAGTTCGTCAGGTAAAAGAAGTACTTGGTGCAACTCCTTGTCCAATTCAAATCCCTGTCGGGGCCGAAGAAAATTTCAAGGGCGTAGTGGATTTGGTGACAATGAAAGCGTTATTTTGGCACGATGAAACCATGGGAGCTGAGTATCACGTGGAAGAAATTCCTGCCAATTTAGTGGATGAAGCTAATGAATGGAGAGAGAAAATGCTCGAAACAATAGCTGAGTTTGATGATGTGCTGATGGAGAAGTTTTTTGACGATTCGAGCACCATTACCGAAGATGAAATAAGGGCAGCCATCAGAAAAGGAACGCTCGAAATGCAAATAAATCCGATGATATGCGGCTCTTCTTTCAAAAACAAAGGTGTTCAAACGTTGTTGGATTCTGTTTGTGCATATCTGCCAAGTCCGCTTGATTCAGAAGCAATTGAAGGAACAGACCCCAGAGATCCCGATAAAGTGGTTGTTCGCCATCCCGATCCAAGTGAACCGTTATCGGCGCTTGCGTTCAAGATAGCAACCGATCCATATGTGGGACGTCTGTGTTTCTTCCGTGTCTATTCGGGAGAACTGGAAGCAGGTTCTTACGTTTATAACCCGCGTTCGGAAAAGAAAGAACGTATTTCTCGTTTATTCCAAATGCACTCCAATAAACAAAATCCGAGAGAATTTATCGGATGCGGTGATATAGGAGCCGGAGTTGGATTTAAAGATATCCGTACAGGTGATACACTTTGTGATGAAAATAAACCTATCGTTCTTGAGTCGATGGACTTCCCCGATCCGGTTATCGGAATTGCGGTTGAGCCTAAAACTCAGAAAGATTTGGACAAACTTTCCGTTGGATTGGCTAAATTGGCCGAGGAAGATCCGACATTCACTGTTAAAACAGATGCCGATACAGGCCAGACTGTTATCTCAGGAATGGGCGAACTTCACCTGGAGATCATTATCGATCGTTTAAAACGAGAGTTTAAAGTGGAAGCTAATCAGGGACGTCCGCAGGTTTCTTACAAAGAAGCTATTACCAAACCGGTTGAGTTACGTGAAGTTTATAAGAAACAAACAGGAGGTCGCGGGAAATTTGCAGACATTATTGTTCGTGTAGAACCTGCTGATGCCGATTTCGATGGCGAATTGCAATTCATAGATGAAGTAAAAGGTGGAAATATTCCAAAAGAATACATTCCATCTATTCAAAAAGGTTTCGCCCGCGCAATGAAAAACGGTGTTTTAGCCGGATACGCGCTCGACAAACTGAAAGTTACCGTGATTGATGGTTCGTACCACCCGGTTGACTCAGATCAGTTGTCGTTTGAAATTTGTGCTATGCAGGCATTCAGAAGTGCAAGCGAAAAAGCAGGTCCTGTTCTCAAGGAACCAATCATGAAAGTTGAAGTAGTTACTCCCGAAGAAAGCATGGGTGATGTGATCTCAGACTTGAACAAGCGTCGCGGACAAATCGAAGGAATGGAATCCAACCGCTCCGGAGCCCGCATTGTAAAAGCAAAAACCCCGCTTTCTGAAATGTTTGGATATGTAACTTCTTTGCGTACAATTACTTCGGGAAGAGCAACTTCCACTATGTCTTTCGACCATTTTGAGGAAGTTTCTCCTTCTATCGCAAGACAAGTATTGGAGGAAGTAAAAGGTCGCGTTGATTTGATTAAATAATATCATTAATAAATAATATGAGCCAAAAAATCAGAATTAAACTGAAGTCTTACGATTATAGCCTGGTTGATAAATCGGCAGAAAAAATCGTGAAAACCGTAAAAGCTACGGGTGCAGTAGTTAGCGGACCAATTCCGTTACCAACTCACAAACGCATATTTACAGTAAACCGCTCAACATTCGTAAACAAAAAATCGCGCGAGCAATTCGAACTTTCGTCATTTAAACGTCTGATCGATATCTACAGCTCAACAGCAAAAACCGTTGATGCGCTGATGAAACTCGAATTACCGAGTGGGGTAGAAGTAGAAATTAAAGTGTAAAAGACTCTTTCGTCTACTAATAAAAAGAAAAAATAGATGTTTCGCTTTGATCAACATGACAACCACCATTTGTCATTCTGAACGCAGTGAAGAATCTAAACAATAAACAATAATTATTCACAGCCCGATTAGGGCTTAAACAACAGAGAAATGCCAGGATTAATTGGAAAAAAAATCGGAATGACATCCGTTTTCAGTGCCGAGGGAAAAAATATTCCATGCACTGTTATCGAAGTAGGTCCTTGCGTGGTTACTCAGGTTAAAACCGTTGAAATAGACGGTTATGACGCTATTCAGCTTGGGTTTGAAGATAAAAAAGACAAACACACATCAAGCGGCGAAAAAGGTCATTTCAAAAAAGCCGGAGTTAGCCCCAAGAGACACTTGGCCGAGTTCAAAGGATTTGGAAACGACTACAAGTTGGGTTCCGAAATCACTGTTGATCTTTTCACCGATGCCGGTTGGGTTGATGTAATCGGAACATCGAAAGGTAAAGGTTTTCAGGGCGTTGTAAAGCGTCACGGTTTTAGTGGTGTGGGAGAAGTAACACACGGACAGCACAACAGATTGCGTTCACCGGGTTCTATTGGTGCAGCATCTTATCCCGCTAAGGTATTTAAGGGAACTCGCATGGGAGGACAAATGGGTAACGAGCGTGTAACCGTTCAAAACCTTCAGGTAATTAAAGTAATTCCCGAACATAACATATTGATGTTGAAAGGCTCAATTCCGGGAAGTAAAGGTTCAATTGTAATAATAGAGAAATAAAATGGAATTAAGTATTTACAATATTAAAGGAGAGGTAACAGATAAAGAGGTAACACTCGACGATTCCATTTTCGGAATAGAACCTAACAATCATGTTATCTGGTTAGATGTAAAGCAATATTTGGCCAATCAGCGTCAGGGAACGCATAAATCGAAAGAAAGAAATGAAATTGCCGGAAGTACCCGTAAACTTATTCGTCAGAAAGGAAGTGGTGGTGCCCGCCGTGGTGATATCAAATCGCCTGTTATGGTAGGTGGAGGCCGTGTTTTCGGTCCTAAACCACGTGATTATGGTTTCAAGCTCAATAAAAAAGAAAAAGCATTGGCTCGCCGTTCGGCTCTTTCGCTAAAAGCTAAGAACGATGCTATTTTGGTGGTTGAAGATTTTAGCTTCGATGCACCCAAAACAAAGAACTTTGCAGA
The DNA here is from genome assembly GCA_002316835.1 of Bacteroidales bacterium UBA1035. GTDB lineage: Bacteria > Bacteroidota > Bacteroidia > Bacteroidales > Dysgonomonadaceae > Petrimonas. The sequence goes on from DCEG01000050.1 coordinate 4,492, forward strand.
GCTTACAAAAAAACTGCAACTCGCTGATAAAAAGCTACTTTTCGTTTTGCCAAGTCAAAATAAAAACGTATATTTGTCGGC
>DCEG01000096.1 GCA_002316835.1 Bacteroidales bacterium UBA1035
GAGGTGGTTGCATAATTCGTTCGGTATTTTTAGGCGATATTGAAAAAGCTTTCAGAAATAATCCGAAACTCGAAAACTTATTGTTCGATTCATTTTTTAAAAACGCTGTTGAGACGGCACAGGAAAGTTGGCGCAGAGTTTGTGCTACTGCACTCGAGAATGGAATTCCGGTTCCCGCTATAACATCGGCTTTGTGTTATTTTGATGGTTTCCGTAACGATCGCTTACCGGCCAATTTGCTGCAAGCACAACGCGATTATTTTGGAGCGCACCAATATGAAAGAATAGATAAACCTCGTGGAGAATTCTTCCATACAGACTGGACCGGTCGCGGTGGCAGTACTGCTTCATCAACGTATCAAGTATAAAATATTCAAATCAAACGGAGCGACTTTGAGTCGCTCCGTGTGTATAAGCAAATAAAATGATTTATTACCAAAACGGCTCTGCCACACATAATTTGTCACGTAATGACTTGGAATTAGGTCTTCGTGAAGCATTAGATAAACTGGGTAGCAAACGAAAAGTTCTGGCAATTCCACCCGACTATACTCGTCTACCCAGTCGTGCAGGAGAATTGACAGAAATAGCATGGAATTATTACGGTGATAAGTTAACTGATATCCTGCCGGCTTTAGGGACACATACGCCAATGACTGGTGAGCAGATCGCACACATGTTTGGAAAAACTCCCACCAACCTGATTCGTATTCATGATTGGCGAAACGACGTGAGCACACTGGGCAGAATTTCGGTAGAAATCGTAGAAGAGGTTTCAGAATATAAAGTGCATTTCGATTGGCCGGTTCAGGTAAATAAATTGCTGGTCGAAGGAAACTTTGACCTCATTCTCTCTATCGGGCAAGTGGTTCCGCACGAAGTAGTGGGAATGGCCAATTACAACAAGAACGTTTTCGTGGGAACGGGTGGTGCCGAAGCGATCAATAAGAGTCATTACGTGGGAGCAGTTTACGGAATGGAACGAATGATGGGACGTGCCGACACACCTGTTAGAAGATTGTTTAATTACGCTTCCGAAAATTTTGCGAAACATCTTCCAATTCTATATGTGCTTACAGTGGTGGGTGTAAACCAAGAAGGAAAACAACAAACATATGGATTATTTGTGGGAGATGATTTTGATGTTTTTGATTTGGCCGCTAAACTTTCGCTGGAAGTCAATTTTCAGATGGTTGAAAGGCCATTGAGAAAAGTGCTTGTCTGGCTGGATCCTACAGAATTCAAAAGTACATGGCTCGGTAATAAGTCTATTTACAGAACCCGCATGGCTATTGCCGACGGTGGCGAACTTATAGTACTCGCACCTGCATTGAAAGAATTTGGTGAAGATAAAGAAATAGATCGGTTAATCAGGAAATATGGTTATTTCGGAACACCAAAAACCTTGAAAGCTGTTGAAGAAAACGAAGAATTACGAAATAATCTGGGGGCGGCGGCACACTTAATTCACGGCTCATCTGAAGGTAGATTTTCGATCACCTACTGTCCCGGGAAAAAGACTGAAAATCTCTCCAGACAGGAGATTGAAAGTGTTGGTTTTCAATATGCCGATATCGATGAAATGATGCAGAAATATAATTTCCAACATCTGAAAGAAGGATTCAATACTCTGCCAGACGGAGAAGAGGTATACTATATTTCAAGTCCGGCCTTGGGATTGTGGGCGCACAGGGATAGGTTCGATTATTGAGATTTATATTCCGGTTTCTGTATACCGGCAAATAGTCTGATGTGGTAGATTCCGTGATCTTTTGAATAGACGGTTCAAGTCGGTATCTTGAAGCTTATTTCATTGTGCAATTAATTAATCTCAGAATTACTCATAAATGATAAAAGCTTATTATTTTCAACCAATAAGATGAGCTGATAATCACCTTGTTGTCAAATTCTTACGTCAATGCTAAATCACCCTCTGAAAATACTTCGATATTGCTTACGACTAACTTTTGTTTAAAACTTTTAAATATCTAAACTCCCTTGACTTAGCTATGGAGATACCAAGTAATATTTAAAATGATTAATTGTATCATTAGATTTTTCCGGTAATCTGTTTCTTAAATTCAGTTGCTCATGCATTGACCTGTTAAAATATCTGTAGATATCAAAATAGCAAATATAGTACATTCCATTGCAAATACAATACTGGTATTTAACGAATTTATTTTATTTTTTTGTAATAATAATTTAATGTATGTGATTATCCAAGAAAGTATGTCCTTTTAAATGATTTAATATCTAAAAACAATGAAAAAGAAGTTCGAAATTATAAACCCTGATCTGAATTTAAGCCCCATGACGGGAATGACCAGAGAGCACTATATTGATTGTGCAAAATATCTCTTGGAGAGAGCTTTTACCCATGTTACTTCCATAAATCAGCATCTTAGTTTTCCAACTGTTCCGGGTAAAACTTACCCTCAGCCAAATGCACCGGAGTGGCGTTATCGAGCAGCCGATTTTGAGGCCTTGGAACGGACTTTTACATTGGCAGGTCCCTTGATTCATATTGATCCGGAAACTTCCATCAACGGAATAAATTTACGGGATTATTATGCTTTGCACTTCTACAGGGCTTTTACCCCCGGAAACCCAAACTCCATACCTTTTCCGGAGGAGTTACCCGACTCAAATTATCAATTTACCTGTGAGTTCGGAGGATTATTCAAAACGTTGCTTCTTATGCCGGATACTATCTGGTCTCAATACACTGAGGAGCAGAAGAACGAGATGGTGACAACCATTTCAAAATGGGGTCATCACAGAACAACGCAGAATAATTGGCGTATTTTTAATATCACCACTCTTTCATTTTTAAAGAAACATGGGTATGAAATTGATGATGAATTGTTGAAAAGTCATTTGCTGTGGATAGCATCTTACCATTCGGGAAACGGATGGTATTTGGAGCAAACTTATAATTATTACTCCATTAGTCTTTTTATTGTCTATACTACCATATGGAACAGGACATTCGGAGATGAATACTATCCTGAAATTTCCGAAATAATTGAGAGGTCTGCCCAGAAGCTGATGGAATCACTGCCCAGTTTTTTCGGTCGTGATGGGTACATCAACATGTGGTCACGAAGTATATGTTACAGAACATGGGTATCGGGTGCTTTTCCGGTAGCTTTCCTGCTTAAAAATCCAAATCTAATAGATCCGGGATGGGCCAGACGGCTTTGTTCAGGTTCATTGTTGCAGTTTGTAACCCGCGAAGAATTTTATTATAATGAGATTCCGAGCCTTGGTTTTTATGGGCAAAGGGAATATATGGTTCAAAACTATAGCTGTGCCGGCAGTCCGTTTTTAATGTTTTTGCCTTTTATCTGTCTTGCACTACCCGAAAATTCACCGTTTTGGACCGCAAAGGAGAATGATGGTTTTTGGGAATCACTTGGAAATGATTCAAAAAAAGTAATACTTAATAATCCCGGTCTTGTGTTGGTAAATCATGGGAAAAATGGGACTTCGGAAATTATCCCGGGAAAGGTGTATTATGATGATCCCAATTATTCAAAACTATCTTATAATACCCATTTCCCCTGGGAAGATCATAACCCCGATGGAGGAACTGCTATGGAATATAGTTTTCGCAGTTTGGATCCCAGGGACGTGAGAGGTGACGATGTGAATTTTTATCTCACCGGCTTGACTGTTGACAACGATGCACTGCAAAATCAGAAATTTACAATTTCTCAAAGCATGTTGTACAACGGGGTAATAGACAATGTACTTTATCGTCAGGCTATCATGCGTAAACCTCCCAATAACGGAGTGGGTTACATTATTGATCTTGCAGAAATTACCATTCCCGGAGGAGTTATCAGAGTAGACCGCACCCGCCTGGCTTTTGAGTACGAGATTACTCTCGGACACTATGGTTTGCCTCACCTGGATGGTAAAAATGCTGTTGTTGACCAATTCGAAGAAAACGGAAGGAAGATGATTACGGCTACAATTCCGGGAAGAAGTTTAGCGTTGATATCATATAGTGGCTGGGATCAGCTTGAAAGCTTAGTTCACTCTAACCACAATGCCGAGGCAGATGAAAGCACGGTGATCTTTGCCAGAAAAAAACGTTTGGATAAGAATCCGCCTATGGAGTTGTTAATAACGGTTATGTTGCACAAAATGAATGATAGTGCATGGAGCCTGGAAGAGTTAAATCCGATAAAGGATATAGAGATAATGGAAGTAACGACCAACTATTCAACGTTAGGTGCAATTATTACTCTGTCTGACAACAGTAAATTCAAAATTGATTTTCAGGAGATCGATGGAAGAAGAAGCTGTTAACAAACAGTGATTACTTATTTTTAATAAAAAATGAGTAATAAAATACGAACTTAAATTTAACAAAATGAAGTACTTAATTTTTTTACTGATTTCACTATTTTCAACACAACTGATGGCGCAGAAAACAGTAAGTTTTTCGCTAAAAGCAGATAAAGATTATTTAGATGTTCCGGTTTCCTTTTCACTGGATAATGTTGATTACAATATCGACAGCCTTAATCTTAATTTGTATGAAGTTGCAAAATCGGGTGAGAAGTTGATCCCTAGTCAGTTGGAGTTGGGACATACGGCACGTATTTGGTTTATGCTTGAAGGAGTTTTCGCAAAAAATTCTACACGAAAATTCGTTTTAAAATTGAATGAAAAGGAATCTTCTCAAAAAACCGATGAGAATATTCAAATTAAAAAATCAGATGGAAACGTTACGTTGTTTTCGAAGGAAAAACCTGTGTTGAGTTATCGCTATGAAACTATGTATCCACCTGCAGGAGTGAACCCGCTGTTCAAAAGATCCGGGTTTGTTCATCCTTTATGGTCTCCGCAGGGAGAGATGTTATCTCGTGTACAACCATCCGATCATTACCACCACTATGGCATTTGGGGGCCATGGACGTTGACACATATCGGCGATAGAAAAGTTGATTTCTGGAATCTTGCCGACGGAGAAGGAACGGTAAAGTTTGCCGGCTTTTTATCCGAAACCTCGGGTACAGTTTTTTCCGGATTTAAAGCGCTTCAGCAACACATTGACTTCGGAGGAAAAGGTCCGGATCAGATTGCAATGAACGAAGTATTGGATGTCAGAGTATGGAATAGCGGAAAAGGAGTTTGGATAATTGATTATACAACTTCTGTCAACACGTCATTAGATAATGGAATTATGCTTGACGCATACAGATACGGAGGAGGAATAGGTTTCCGGGCAACAGAGAAGTGGACGAAAGATAATTGTACTGTATTGACGTCGGAAGGAAAGACCAGAGTTGATGCCGATGGAAGTAATGCACGATGGTGTATAGTAGAAGGAGAATCCGGAACTCCCGAAGGCAGATCAGGCATTTTGTTTTTAAGCCATCCGTCAAATCGTGCTCATCCCGAGCCTATGCGCGTATGGCCTCTTGATGGAAACGGAGGACGAGGCGACATGTTTTTCGAATTTACTCCAATCCGGCATAAATCATGGGAGTTGAAAAAAGGGAGCAATTATGTACTGAAGTATAGAATGATAGTCTTCGATGGTAAAATCGATGAAAAAACCGCAGAAATGTATTGGCTTAGCTTCTCGTCATCTCCAAAAATTGAAAATGAATCAACCAAATAACAAAATCTATGAAAAAAAATGTAATTTTTATACTACTGATGATCTCTTTCTTTCCCGTAGTTCATTCTCAGTCAAAACTAACCGCGGAAAAGGTTGGAGATAAAATTGAAATCAGGATAAATGGAAATCTTTTTACAAGTTATATTCTATCTGAATTTGAAAAATATCCATTTTTTTATCCGGTTAACGGACCTTCGAATGCATCGGTGACTTCTTTCCGGAATGCCAATTACCCTCATCACAGCTCGTTGTTCTTCGGTTGTGACAAGGTTAATGGAGGCAATTATTGGCAAGAGGGATTAAAAGATGGGCAAATAATTTCGCTGCGTGCAGATATTGTAGAAACAGGAGGCAGCAGGGTAGTTATCGAGAACGAATGTATCTGGAGGCGTCCGGGAGCCGATTCGCCAATCAAGGACAAACGCATAATTACCATTTCAGCCCCCTCAAAAGATAAATTCCAAATCGATTTCGATGTTACCATGGAGATGCTCATGGATGTGGTCATCGATAAAACAAACCATTCGCTCTTCAGCGGAAGGATGGATCCCGATTTGGCGGTAATTAACGGTGGAGTTATGATTAATGCAGAAGGAGAAACCGGAGAAAAGGGTACTTTCGGGAAAAGTTCACCATGGATCGATTGTTATGGCAAAAGATTGGAGAAAATAGAAGGGATGGCCATTATGCAGCATCCATCAAATGATTGGTATCCTGCTCCTTGGTTTACCCGTGATTATGGTTTCTTTTCACCCACTCCGATGTATTGGCCTAAAAACGATAAAAATACAACCTTAAAGAAAGGACAATTAATAAAACTTAGATATAGGGTTCTCGTTCACTCGGGCAACCATATTGAGGCAGGTATTGCTCAGGAATTTGAGAAATATAAATCAGAATAAAAACTTAAATCAAATGGAAAGAAGAATGTTTATTAAAAAAGCAGCAGCAACAGCAGTAGGTACGGTAGTTTTTCCTACTATCGTTCCCTCGTCCGTGTTCGGAAAAAATGCGCCGAGCAACAAAATTAATATCGGACAAATTGGATTTGGTAGAATCGCACGAGATCACGACATGGCAGAAACTATAAAATACGACCAGGCTCAGTTCATAGCCGTCTGCGATGTGGATAAAAAAAGACTTCTTGATGGAAAAAAGTATATCGACAATTATTATTCAAAGAAAACGGGAAACAGTAAGTATTCAAACGCTAAAATGTATGATGATTTTAAAGAGATGCTTTTGAACAAAGATATCGATGCAGTTATCATTAGCACTCCCGATCATCAACATGCGGAGCCTGCGGCGTTGGCGGCACTGGCCAAAAAAGACATTTATTTGCAAAAACCCACATCGCTTACGGTTACTGAAGGCAGATTTTTGAGCGATATTGTAAAAAAACAGGGCGTTATCTTTCAGGTTGGTACTCAACAACGTTCTTCACCACAATTCAGAATCGCAGCGGAATTGGTTAGAAATGGAAGAATAGGTAAGTTGCACACAGTAAAAATAGGATTACCCGGAGATCCGTCCGGACCTGAAGCCGCAGAAATGCCTATTCCCAATACTCTAAATTACGATATGTGGCTTGGATCAACCCCGGAAGTTTATTACACCGAAATACGTGTACATCCTCAGGACAATTACGGACGCCCCGGATGGTTGAGATGCGAGCAGTTCGGTGCAGGGATGATTACCGGATGGGGACAGCATCATTTTGATTCAGCTGCATGGGGGATGAATACGGAATATACAGGACCTATTTCTGTTGAAGCAGTGGCTCAGTTTCCGAAATCGGGATTGTGGGATGTACACGGTGATTTTATGGTAAAGGCCGAATACCAAAACGGCATCACAATGTACACCAGCGGAGGATATCCGAACGGTATCCGTTATGAAGGTACGGATGGGTGGATATTTGTTTCGCGCGGGAACTACGTGGCTTCATCAAGCGATCCGGTAACACAGGCCAATAGTGCAAAAGCATTGGATGCCAGTGATCCGAAGATTTTAACTTCTGAAATAAAAGAAAATGAAATTCATCTCTACAAAAGTGATAATCAGCATGGGAACTGGCTCGATTGTATAAAATCGAGAAAAGAGCCTATTTCCCCTGTTGAGATCGGACATCGGGCTTGTACTGTTTGCCTTATCAGCCATATCGCTATGAAACTCCCCGGCAAGTTAGAATGGGATCCGAAAACTGAGAAATTTAAGAATAATGAAGTAGCTAATTCAATGTTAAGCCGTCCACAGCGATTCCCGTATGGTACAGACTACATCAAAGTTTAATTAATAAGTAATAAATGAATGAAGATATTAATCTATAGCTTGCTTATAATGCTTGGTATTCTTTTACTCTTTTCGTGTGATATGCAAAAAGGAAAAAAAGAGATACAATCAAAAACACTGTTTACCGGAAAAGACGGTGAAATTGAATTAGTTGTGTTGAATCCCGGGCATTTTCATGCAAGTTTGCTGCAGAAGTTCCCTCAGAAGCAAGTGAATGACACTGTATTGGTTTATGCTCCTCAAGGCAATGAACTTGATCAGTATTTAGCAAGTATCGAAGGGTATAATGATCGTTCTGAAAATCCTACTGTTTGGAATGAAGTAGTGTATTCGGGCTCCGATTATCTTGAAAAAATGCTCGAAGAGAAAAAAGGAAATGTAGTGATTCTTGCGGGGAATAATCTGAAAAAAACTGATTATATATATCAGGCTATAAATGCAGGATATAATGTGCTTTCGGATAAACCCATGGCAATTAATACCGAAAATTTCGAATTGCTTAGATCCGCTTACGATAGTGCACGTACACAAGATGTTTACCTCTACGATGTAATGACAGAACGATACGAAATTCTAAACACACTTACACGTGAGCTTGTAAACAACAAGGAACTGTTTGGAGAATTACAGGATGGCACTCCTGAAAATCCATCCATTGTGATGGAAAATGTTCATCATTTTTACAAAGAGGTTTCAGGCAATGTGCTGGTTCGTCCGGCATGGTTTTATGATGTGGAGCAACAAGGCGAAGGAATGGTTGATGTAGCTACTCACTTGGTCGACTTAATTAATTGGCAGTGTTTTCCGGATTCTGTTATAGACTACGAAAGAGATGTAAACATAATTTCAGCTAGCCACTGGCCAACAAAATTAACGCTAAGCGATTTCACCCGGTCAACCAAATTAGAGGTCTTCCCGGATTTTCTTACCAAGTACGTCAATAATTCAGTTCTTGATGTGTATAGCAACGGTAGGATCAACTATCAGGTAAAAGGAAAGAATATTGCCGTTACGGCACTTTGGAATTACGAGGCTCCAAAAGGTGGCGGCGATACTTACAGTGCAACGATAAAGGGAACAAAAGCAACTGTAGAGATCGTTCAAAACAAAGCAGAAAACTACATCAAACAATTGTATGTACAGAAAGATAAATCAACGGATGAAAAAGAATTTGAATCAGCAATAACCAAAATTGTCACGCAATTGCAAGAAACGTATCCTTATGTATCTTCTAAACGCATTTCAGGCAGCAGATATCAAATTGTAGTTCCGGTTGAGTCAAGAAAAGGGCACGAAGATTATTTCGGTTATGTAGCACAAAAATACTTTGGATTTCTTGTGAATAGAAATATGCCCGAATGGGAAATCTCTAATACAATAGCCAAATATTACATTACTACCACAGCTTTGGAAATGGCTAGAAATAGCTCAATACCTTAATTATTATATTGAAAAGATTAATTGAAACTTATCTTGAATGAGGGAGAGATGCTTCTCTCCGCTTACTACGCTGAAATAAAAAAGCGGAAGAGATGTACAAAATTAATGGAAAATTAGTTTTTATTTTACATTAAACAGTCAGTCGACAGTGGACATGAAGATTAATTCGATTTTATCGTAAGTCACGATCGATTGCTAAATTTACAAATAATTAACTAAATTCACTTGAAATTTACTCTCTTTCATTTTACTTTTGTGCACGTACACGTGTCATTTTAAATTAGAATATTTATTGATTTTAAGTTTTTGATAATTAATGTTATTTGATAAAAAAACATAAAATGCTAATATAGAGAATATTCAATCCAAAATAAAAAAAGAGATGTCATTATAACTCATGTGTAAACACAATTCCGGGGAGAACATCTAAGTTAGTGACTTTGCCTGATAGATTTTGGAAATAGCAATGTAAAAGAGTTTAGCGCCTTAATTAGTTATTGAGAATGAATTATTTATTATTAAATTAAAAACTATCATGAATGAGAAAAAAGAATGGTTTTCTTCACTCAAACAAATCGAAGTGAAAAACAAAAACAGGAAGTTGCATTTAGCAACCGTATTTATTATTTTGCTTTTCTTATTTCCACTATCCATCCTGGCATCTGATAATTTAAAAGATGATGTAAGTGGTATTCAGCAGGCAGGCAAGGTTGTAACCGGACATATTGCCGACGGCAAAGGAGAAGCTCTTATTGGAGTAAATGTAGTGGAAGCAGGAACAACTAACGGGACTGTGACCGATATAGATGGTAATTATTCATTGAGACTTACCACTTCAAATCCAATATTGAATATTTCGTATATCGGTTTCACAACCCAAACAGTGGATGTAGGCACGAGAAGTGTTATTAACGTTGTGTTGGAAGAGGAAACCAGTTTCCTTGATGAAGTGGTCGTGATCGGATACGGAACCATGAGACAGAAAGACCTTACAGGGGCAATCTCTACCATTAAGGCAGAGGGACTTAAGTCTGAGGCTCCACGTTCTATTCAGGATTTGTTAAGAGGTAATTCTGCCGGATTGAATATTGGATTTGCAAATACTGCAAAAGGTGATGCCAACTTACAAATTAGAGGTAGAAATACATTGAAAGCCGGGTCCTCTCCATTGATTGTATTGGATGGTGTGATTTATGAAGGATCTTTGGCAGATATTAATCCTATGGACGTTGCATCAATTGATATTTTGAAAGATGCCAGCTCTGCTGCTGTTTATGGGGCAAAAGCTGCTAGTGGAGTTGTAGTTATATTAACACAAAAAGGCGGACGTGCTGGTAAGCCACTGGTTTCTTTTAATACCTCAGTTGGTATGGTACAATCGGCCAGCCAACCTAAGCTATTGGATGCTGACGGATTTATTGCCTATCGCAGGGGATATGAGATAGGAAGGCACAGCGATAGTTATCTTCAGGAATTCCCTGAAATTTTTGAAGATCCTCGAAAACTTCAAAATGTAAGTCAGCTCGACTGGTATAATTATGATAAGAAAACGCGGGTAGAAACGTTTACGGAGGAGGATCTTTTAAGAACCTGGGCAGGACGATTAGAATTGAAAGCGCCGGAAATAGATAATTTTATTTTAAACAGAACCACAGATTGGGCTAAAAAAGTATTTCATTTGGGTTTACAACAAGATTATCAGGCTTCCATATCCAATAAAACTGATGATGCCTCCTACTATTGGTCGTTGGGATATTCAGACAGAGAAGGGATTATCGTAGGAAATCGCTTTTCAGTTTTCAGAACACGATTAAATCTCGAATCTAAAATTACTTCTTTCTTGAGGATTGGTGTAAATTCAGGATTTTCATCAAGAAACGAAGGCTATCTGCAGGCAGATTGGGGTCAAATGGTTAGAATATCGCCATATGGAGCAGATGAAATTGGCAATAAAGAAGTAGATGAGTATATCTGGAAGTATCCTACTTCAGACGTAACTCCTGTCAATCCATTTTTCGATAATTTATACAGAGACAGGAAAAATTGGTACAACACGCTAAATGCAAATATGTATGCTATCGTGAATCTACCTTTCGATATTGAGTATCAGTTCAATTTTATACCCTATTACGAATGGCGTGAATATTATAATCATGATTCTTCAAAAAACTTTTCATGGAAAGCGAGTGGAGGAACAGCTGAACGTACAACCCATAAAGTTTATTCGTGGCAGATTGATAATGTGTTGAGGTGGAAAAAAAGATTTAATGAAATTCATAACATAGAAACAACTTTTCTGGTAAATGCTGAGCAAAGGCAGTATTGGATGCAGAAAATGACTACTTCTCAATTTTCTCCAAGTGATGTACTTGGTTATCACAGAATGCAGGCAGGTACTGTTCCTATACTTGAAAGTGACGATACTTACAGAACGGGAGATGCGTTAATGGCAAGACTGTTCTATTCGTTGAGAGACAAGTACATGATTACAACATCAGTTAGACGGGATGGCTTTTCTGCATTTGGGCAAAGAAACCCGCGCGCAGTTTTTCCTGCAGTGGCATTGGGTTGGACATTTACTTCCGAAAAATTTGCAGAACCTATCACAAGCTGGTTTGACTATGGTAAGCTCCGCCTCTCGTGGGGTGAAAATGGGAACAGGGATATCGGTCAGTACGAAGCATTATCGGATATGACTTCAGGGCCACATCCCTACATTGATCAAAACGGTAATGTGTATATAACTTCACAGGTCTATGTGAACCGTATGCAGAATCCTAACCTAAAATGGGAACGAACAGCTTCATTGAATCTTGGATTAGATTTCTCTTTTTTAAACAGCAGGATAAGCGGTGCTTTAGAGGCTTATAAGGCTACAACGCAAGACTTATTAGTAGATAGAGCACTTCCGGAAATTATTGGGTACAATAGCGTAGCCGCAAATTTAGGGAAATTAGAGAACAGAGGGTTCGAAGCTACTGTAAATGCAGACATTATATCAACTTCAAAGTTTTCATGGAATGCAACTGCTAATTTTTCCTTAAACAGAAGAAAAATTGTGAGTTTATATGGTGATATGATAGATGTGAAAGATAAGAATGGTAATGTTGTCGGTCAAAGAGAGGCAGACGACATCAAAAACAGATGGTTTATCGGCCAGGATCCGGATCGGATATGGAATTATGAGCTTATTGGAGTTTGGCAGAAAGAAGAAGCCGATGCAGCTAAACAGTACGGTTTGCAGCCCGGAGACTTTAAGTATAAAGATCAGAACGAGGATGGTGTTATGACTGATGCAGACAGAATATTTCAAGGATATACAACTCCCCGCTTCAGGTGGACACTGCGCAATGAATTCATTTTTAATAAAAATCTCTCTTTGTCAACTATGATGTATTCTTATTGGGGGCAATATGATTCGTTTAATAGAGCAGCAAACGTTTCTAACTTTCCCGACAGATGTTCAGAATATGTGCAACCTTATTGGACAGTTGAAAATAGAATAAACGATTATGCACGCATCGGCTCAAAAAATATTGGAACAGTTTATAAAGAAAAATCTTTTATTCGATTTGAAAATATTACGTTATCGTACAATGTGCCAAAGATGTTGACTCAAAAGATTTTTGTTCAAGATATGCGCTTGTCACTTTCTGTTCGTAACGTCGCTGTTTTTGCACCGCATTGGAACTTTTGGGATCCTGAGCTAAGTGACCCAACACCTCGCACTTATAATGTTAGTTTAAACTTTACACTTTAATATTTTATGAAATATGAAAAATATATTTAAAAATACGATATATGTCATTATTATAGGATTAGTTTTAATGATATCCGGTTGTAGTGATAGTTGGCTTGAACCCAAACCACTATCATTCTATACTCCCGAAAACACATATGTGGATGCTGCCGGCTTTTATTCGGCATTAACAACATGTGAGCGCAATATGAGACATGAGTACTTTGGTGACGGAGCTCCTATATTGACAGAATTTATTCTTTCAGATATGGCCGTGGAAGGAACTACCGACAAAGCTGGTCCTCAGATGGATTTGGATGTTTCATTACTTCCTGATGCACAGCTTAATCATGAAGATTTCACACGTGTTGGATGGTATTGGTATGAAGGTTACAAAGGTATTAAATATGCCAATGTAGTAATTGCTAAGATCGATCAGGCAACTTATAAAGATGAAGCAGAGAGAAATGCTGTGTTAGGATCAGCCTATTTTCACAGAGCATATCGATATAATAAATTAGTGCATCAGTTTGGAAATGTTCCCTATTTGGATTGGGAGATTATTGAACCGAAATATGATTTTTACTCATATGACAGATGGTCTATTCTTGAAAAAATGTTACCTGAACTGGAATTTGCATATAAATGGGTTCCGGAAAAGGTAGATCGTGGCAGAACCTCGAAAGCAGCCGCCGGTGTTTTATTGATGAAAGTAAATATGGCATTGGGAAACTTTGACAGAGCTATTGAAGTAGGGAACGAGATTGTTGCCAAAAACCCTTTGATGAAACAACGATTTACGGCTAACAGGACGAAGCCCAGAACTAATTTGATGCACGATTTGCATAGCGTGGAAGCTAAACTTGACATGAGCAACACAGAAGGTTTAATGTATGTTGTTGCTTATCCTGAAGTTGATGGGTCGGCTCAAATCAATACGATGAGAAATGGAGTACCTTTCTGGAATAGCAGTAATGTTAAGACACCTGACGGTAATGCTGGTACCAGTGTTAGTATTCATCCTTCTGAAACAGATCCATGGATGGATTTAAATAAAAGTTATGGTAGAGGGATCGGCCGTTTACGACCTACCACCTATTATACGAATAAAATTTGGACAAGCAAGGAGTTGAATGATCTAAGAGGCATCTATAATAGAGATAGCTGGAGAAGCCCCGAAGATTTACAATACAATCATCCTAAGTTGAAAACTGATGGAAATCCCTGGTATGGGAAAAACTTAGTAAAACCGGCTGCTATGTCTGTTGAGGACACTATTCGTTGTTGGTTTTCATGGCCACATTATAAATTATTCGTTCCCGATCCATTACAAACTCAGTGGAGAGGTGGAGAAACACCGTGGTATATTTATAGAACTGCAGAAGTTTATCTGTTGTTGGCAGAAGCTTATTACTGGAAGAATCAACCACTTCAGGCAGCAGAAGCGTTAAATGCTGTTAGACTTCGTGCCGGAGCCGATGCATTAACAGCAGGTGATGTCAATATCGGTACAATACTTGACGAAAGGGCCCGCGAACTATACTATGAAGAAAATCGAAAATCGGAATTGACAAGAATTGCTTATACTTATGCAAAAACAGGGAAACCCTGTGAAGTGTTTGGAGGAAGAGTTTATAAGCTTGAAAACTTTTCTGGCCCCGGAGGCACTAGCTCTAACATCAAACAAGAGGGTATTAATTTTTATTATGATTGGGTTGTAAAGCAAAGTAATTTCTATAATAAGGGTGTTAAACACAAATGGGCAGAGTACAAAATAAGTGTGCATCATGTTTTGTGGCCGGTGCCGGCAAATGCTATTAACACAAATATAAAAGGTATCATCAATCAAAACATTGGTTATCCGGGTGCAGAAAATAATGTTGATCCGTTGATTGTTCCTAAAGAAGGAACTGTCCTTGGACCGGATGCGAAAAAATAACCATTAAGTTTTATTGAGGATAGAGATTTAGGCAGCTACTAACCTCTAATGAAGTAGTAAGTACTTTTATTATTTCATTAGAGGTTATCTTCAATTTTTCGTAAATAAAAAATTGAGGGCTTTTCTATCTTAAAAGCTTTTTATTATCTTTACAGACACTTAGATTTCGTATTAAAACAAAATAAATACATCATGACAACAAGAAGAGATTTCTTGAGAGACGCTGCCTTAGTATCTGCAGGAGTAGCTTTAAGTGGTATTTACACTAAAACCAATGCAGCTAGCTACAGCCGAATCATGGGAGCAAACCAAAAAGTAAACCTGGCGCACATCGGTATCGGGAATAGGGGCTGGGAAATCATTAACGATTTCGATAAAACCGGATTAGCCAACGTGGTTGCTCTTTGTGATGTGGATCTGGGAGCAGAGCATACCCAAAAAGCTTTGGCTAAATTCCCAAACGCAAAGCGTTTTAAAGATTTCAGAGAAATGTTCGATAAGATCGGTAACGAATTCGAAGCAGTGGCCATAGCAACTCCCGACTTTGCCCATTTCCCGGCTACCATGTTGGCGATAAAGGAGGGCAAACATGTTTACGTGGAAAAACCCATGGCCCGCACTTTCAACGAAGTCGAACTGATGATAAAGGCGGCTAAAAAGTATCCGAAAGTAGTAACCCAGATGGGCAATCAGGGTCATTCAGAAGGAAATTATTTTCAGTTTAAGGCTTGGAAAGAAGCTGGGATTATAAAAGATGTTACCGCCATAACGGCGCATATGAACAATGCTCGGCGCTGGCACGGATGGGACCCCAATATCAGGAAGTTTCCCTCCGCAGAACCCGTTCCCGAAACGATGGATTGGGACACGTGGTTGTCGGCACAATCGTATCACGATTACAACAAAGATTTTCATTACGGACAATGGCGCTGCTGGTACGATTTCGGAATGGGAGCATTAGGCGATTGGGGAGCACATATTATCGATACAGCCCACGAATTTCTTGATCTGGGGCTTCCGGAAGAAGTCAATCCGGTCAAACTTACAAAACACAATGATTACTTTTTCCCAATGTCCAGTACCATCGAATTCAAATTCCCAAAGCGCGGGAAAATGCCGCCCGTTGTCATAACATGGTACGATGGTGTTGACAATATTCCGTCAGTTCCTGAAGGATATGGAGTTTCAGAGCTCGATCCGAACATTCCGCCCGTTGGCGGTGGCAAAATCCAACCCGCTAAACTTAATCCCGGAAAGGAAATTTACAGCAAAGATTTGATCTTCAAAGGTGGTTCACACGGTAGCACACTGAGTATTATTCCTGAAGCTAAAGCTAAGGAAATGGAGAAAAAGCTTCCTGTTGTTCCAAAAAGTCCATCAAATCATTTCGCAAACTTTCTGCTGTCATGTCAAGGAAAAGAAAAAACGCGTTCGCCTTTTGAAATCGCCGGGCCGCTCAGCCAGGTATTCTGTTTAGGTGTGGCAGCACAGCGGCTAAACCGTAAAATAGTCTTTGACCGAAAAACAAAACAGGTAGTGAACGATCCTATTGCCGATGCGTTCCTGGCCGGAGCTCCTCCACGAAAAGGATGGGAGCATTTTTACGAAATATAATTTTAATTTAAACTTCAATATTAACATGAAAAGGAATATTCTTTTATTAATTGCAATGATTTTCATCATTACTGCATCTGCCCAGGAAGCCAAATGGCAGGATCTCTTCAACGGAAAGAACCTTAAAGGCTGGACCAAGCTGAACGGAACGGCCGAATACAAGATTCAGGACAAGGCAATTGTCGGTATCTCTAAAAGCGGTACGCCCAACACCTTCTTGACTACCAACAAGATGTACGATGATTTTATTCTCGAATTCGATTTTAAGGTGGACGATGGCTTGAACTCCGGTGTCCAGTTCCGAAGCAACAGCTTGAAAGATTACCAGAACGGACGCGTTCACGGATATCAGTTCGAGATTGATCCGTCTGACAGATCGTGGACGGGAGGTATTTACGATGAGGCGCGCAGAGGCTGGCTCTATCCGGTGACTTATAATCCCATCGGGCAAAAGGCATTTAAGCATAATCAGTGGAACAAGGCTCGTATCGAGGCAATCGGAAATTCCATCCGCACCTGGGTAAACGGCGTTCCTGTTTCCGATTTGTTGGATGATATGACAAAATCGGGTTTTATTGCTTTGCAAGTTCATTCGATAAGAAGTGCAGATCTTGAAGGCAAAACCGTTTCCTGGAGAAACATCCGCATATTGACTCAGGATCTCGATAAATTCAAATCACGCGAAAACATCGATGGAATTGTACAAATGAATACCATCGCGAACACTATTTCAGACAGAGAAGCCCGCGAAGGATGGAAACTGCTGTGGGACGGAAAGACGACTAACGGATGGCGCGGTGCCAAGCTGGACGGCTTCCCCGAAAAAGGTTGGGTAATCGATAACGGAATACTGAAAGTACAAAAAAGCGGCGGCGGTGAATCTACAAACGGAGGAGACATTGTTACGACACGTCCATACAAAAACTTCATGCTGAAAGTAGATTTCAAAATAACTGAAGGTGCCAACAGCGGTATCAAATATTTTGTTGACACGAATTTAAACAAAGGCGCAGGATCGGCCATAGGTTGCGAATTTCAAATCTTAGATGACAAAAAACATCCCGACGCCAAACTGGGAGTAAAAGGCAACAGAACTTTAGGATCGCTTTACGATTTGATTGCCGCACCGGAAGATAAACCTTTCCGTTCTGGGTTTTTCAATACAGCTATGGTTGTTGTAAAAGGAAACCACGTGGAACATTGGTTGAACGGGATAAAAATTATTGAGTACGAACGAAACAATCAAATGTGGAACGCATTGGTAGCTTACAGCAAGTACGTGGACTGGCCGAATTTCGGAAACGCGGAGGAGGGGCTACTCTTATTGCAGGATCATGGTGATGAGGTTTGGTTTCAGAACATAAAAATTAAAGAACTTTAGTAGGTTATTATCATGGATCGAAGAAATTTTTTAAAGAAATCTGCCGTAACGGCCACTGGCTTAAGCATGACTCCTTTAATGGGGAAATCTTATTCATCTGTTTTCGGTCAATCGGCTCCGGGCAATAAAATCAAAATCGGACTCATTGGTTGTCGTAATCAAGGTTGGAGCAACTTAAGATCTTTTCTTGAATATCCCGGTACTGAGTGTGTCTCTTTGTGTGATATCGATGATCAGTTTCTATATCAACGTGCTGACGAACTGCAAAAACAAACCGGAAAGAGGCCTCCTCAATTAGTGAAAGACTGGCGTAAGGTAATCGATAATAAAGACATAGACATGGTGATTATCGGCACCCCCGATCATTGGCACTGTCTCCAGTTAGTAGCAGCCTGTGAGACAGGAAAAGATGTGTACGTGGAAAAACCGTTGGCAAACACAATTGAGGAATGCGACCTGATGGTGAAAGCTACCCGAAAATACAACCGAATTGTGCAAGTGGGACAATGGCAGCGTAGCGATCCTCACTGGGACGAAGCGGCTGCATACGTACAAAGTGGAAATTTGGGACGAGTAAGAACTGTGAAGGTTTGGGCCTATCAAACCAGTAAGTACACATTACCGGTTGTTCCCGACACGGCACCTCCTGCCGGAGTAGACTACGATATGTGGTTAGGACCTGCCCCAAAGAGGAATTACAACCAAAATCGGTTTCACTATAATTTCCGGTTCTTTTGGGATTATGCCGGTGGATTGATGGCCGACTGGGGTGTGCATCTGCTCGACTATGCCATGAAAGGAATGAATGCGGGATTGCCTTCGTATGTGTACGGTGCCGGAGGAAAATTTGGATATCCCGATGACGCTATGGAGACTCCCGACACACTTTTGGCAACTTATAAATATCCGGATTTTAATATTACTTGGGATCATGCATGTGGAATCGGTAACGGATTATTTGGCCTTCGCGAAGGGGTTGCATTCTTCGGTGAAAATGGTACACTTATTCTCACCCGGCAAGGTTGGGAAGTGATGCCTGAGCAAGCCGTAAACAGCCGTAATTTCCCATATTGTTATCCTTGCGATAATGAGAGGAAACCAAACACTCCCCGTATGGAAGCAGTTGCAAAAAAAACCGGTGGTGGAAAAGGTCTCTACTTACATGCCGGCAATATGTTGGAATGCATGCGTTCACGCAAATTACCAAATGCTGATATTGCCATCGGAGCAGAAGTGGCTAAATTAAGCCATATGGCGAATATTTCCTGCCGTGTGGGTTCAGCATTGAACTGGGATAATGAAACGGGTACTTTTGATAACCTGGAAGCCAACCGATTGATTAAGGCCAATTACAGAGATCCCTGGAAATTGCCGAAAGTTTAAGAGTGAGGGGTTTTAAAATAGTTTTATAGATTTATCAGGATGTACTTAACAGAGTACAGGTTTGAATTTTGGAGGGTGGTCATTAACGCAATGGTACCACCCTCCAAAATTCAGGGGAGATATATTATTTATTTTACATTGAAGTAAGAAGAATATAAAGTGATGAAAAGAAGAGTTCGTTTTGTTGTTTATTTTGTCATAATTTTCGTGTCTGTCTACGCACAAAATAATCCGACGGGTTTGATGATTGATCTTTTGAAGAATACCGATAGAGTTTTTATAGGTGGTTATCATTCCTCAATAGAGCAGAAAGATATTGGTTCAGCGATTGAACCAGTTCAAACGGCAAAAATCCTGTCGGAATACCCTGTGTTAAGCTGGATTATTCCTGATAACGGCAGAAATACAATCCAATCCGCTTACAGGATTATTGTATCGGACTCTTTACATCTTGTTCAAAAAGGAATAGGAAATATCTGGGACAGCGGAATAGTAAATTCCAACAAGTCCATTTCTGTTGCATATAGTGGAAACCCTTTGCAACCCAATAAGTTGTATTGCTGGAAAGTTAAGGTTATTACCAATAACGGTGGAGAAAGCGAGTGGTCTGATATAAAATCCTTTAGAACAGGTAAAGACTTAAGACCTTATCAGTTTTCGAGTGAAATACTTGTTAAATCCGCAGAAAATCCGGTCACTTCTTCAATCAAGGATGACATTCGTCTTTTTGATTTTGGCAAAGCAGCGTTCGGGCAGTTACTTGTCAGGTTGACATCGGAAACTGAAAATGATACGGTTATCGTAAACCTGGGCGAGAAAGTAAAGGACGGCCGCGTAGATGCCAGGCCGGGAGGAACTATTCGTTATCAAACACACAAACTTGCTTTACTGAAAGGTACTCATCTCTACAGGATAAAAATACACAAAGACAGACGAAATACACTGGATGTTGCTGTAAAAATGCCTGATTACATAGGAGAGGTGATGCCTTTTCGTTATGCGGAAGTGCTGAATTACAACAGAAAATTAGAAAAACCAGATGTCGTAAGAGAATCTGTACACTACCCTTTCGATGAATCGGCATCCTATTTTCACAGCGATAATGATATCCTGAATCAGATTTGGGAAATGTGTAAATACACGATGAAAGCAACATCTTTCACAGGGATTTACGTCGATGGTGATAGGGAACGTATTCCGTACGAAGCAGATATAATCATTAATCAACTAAGCCATTACGGGGTTGACAGAGAATATTCCATCGCCCGGAAATCGCTGGAGCATATCCTTGAAAAACCAACATGGCCTACCGAATGGATTTTGCAGGCAATAATTATCGCCTGGTACGACTACATGTACACAGGCGACCATCGTTCGTTGGAGAAAAATTACGCGTTACTGAAAAACAGATCATTAAAGCAACTGAAAACCTACAAAGGGTTGATTTCAACTAAAACCGACTTACTGACAAAAGATTTGATGAAATCTTTCAATTACAATGACACCATAAGAGATATTGTTGACTGGCCTTTAGGAGAAAGGGATGGATTTGTTTTTTGTGACCATAATTCCGTAGTGAATGCATTTTACTATGAAGCGTTGAAAATAATGGAGCAGATTGCGTTGGTATTGAACAAAAAAGAAGATGCGTTGCTTTATGCCAAAGCCCACAAAGATGTTTATAAAATATTCAACGACACATTTTTTGATTCCAAACAGAAATTATATGTAGATGGGGATACCACCAGCCATGCGTCGTTACATTCCAATATGTTTGCTTACGCTTTCGGTTTAGTTCCACAGAAATTTTCACAAGGGGTACAGAATTTTATAAAATCGAAAGGGATGGCCTGCAGTGTTTATGGGGCTCAGTTCTTGATGGATGCGTTGTACAATGGTGGAAACGGGGAATATGCAGAGAAACTGTTGGCATCAACCGACGAAAGAAGCTGGTATAATATGATCCGTGCCGGCTCAACCGTTGCCCTGGAAGCATGGGACATTAAATACAAACCGAACCTCGACTGGAATCACGCCTGGGGTGCCGTTCCGGCAAACACTATTGCCCGATATGTTATCGGCGTAAAACCATCATCTCCGGGATTTGAGACTGTCGAAATAAAACCCCATATCTATAGCCTGAATTCTGTGGAATCTGCTATTCCTACTATCCGGGGAAATATTTCGCTTGCGTACAAGAAAATTGATGATAACGAGTATTTGCTATCGATAGAAATCCCACCAAATATGCAAGCCGATATGTTTCTACCTGTTAGGGCGAACAAGCGGTTAAATCAGATTTTTTTAGATAGCAAAAAAATTAATGTTGTCAAAGGTAGAAAGGAAACTGAGCACGTTTATGTTGGAAAAATAGGTTCGGGAAAATATGAGTATCGGGTGTTACTAAAAAAGTAGGTAACTAAAATCTTTCCAGTTTCATCTCTTTTCCATCAAACACGGCATACGAAAAGAGCTGAATCCAATCGCCGATATTGATGACATGCGATTTCTCATTTAGCGGAAAGTCCAGCAAAAGATGTCGGTGTCCGAATACGAAATAATCAATATCCGGAGTTCGTTTAATTTCTTGCTTCGCAAATTGGATAAGATATTCATCGTTCTCGCCCATGAAATCTTGCGTACCACCAACTTCACGGCTTTTATTCGACCACACATGAGCCAGCCCGACTGTCCATCGAGGATGTATGGTGGCAAAACAGAATCGCAGAAACTTGCTGTGAAAAATCCTACGCAAAAAGCGAAATGCAATCGATTTATCGGCTAATCCATCGCCGTGAGCGATAAAGAACTTTTTTCCAAAAATTTCGGCGATAAGCGGCTTGCGATGAATGATCAGTCCGCATTCGTTTTGGAGATAATCGGTGAGCCAGATATCGTGGTTACCGATAAAAAAGTGTACCTCGATCCCTGAATCAGTAATTTCCGATAATTTTCCCAGTAAACGGGTGAAACCTCTTGGTACGACCTTTTTGTATTCGAACCAGTAATCGAAAATATCGCCCAGCAAATAAATTGCTTGCGCATCTTGCTTCGTAAAATCGAGCAAACGGCACAGCTTTCGCTCCGCTTCTACAGAATCGACGTGCATTTTTGAACCCAAATGTGCATCGGAAACAAAGTATACTTTTTTGTCCATTGTTGATTGTGTGCAACGTATCAGTAGAAACGTGGTATGTTTCTACATAAACCCAAGTTCCAGCAGTGCTTCTTCGCTCATCATCGACTGATCCCACGGAGGATCAAAAGTGAGGTTAAGATCCACGTTGTTTACCTCAGGTATGGATTCAATTTTCATCTGCACATCCATCAGAATGAAATCTGCGGCGGGACAACTGGGTGATGTAAAGGTCATTTCGATAGTTACGTTGTTGCCATCGTCAATGTCCACATCGTAGATCAATCCCAGGTCATAGATGTTCACAGGAATTTCGGGATCATACACCGTGCGGAGCAGAACCACTATTTTATCTTGTAGTTTTTGTAATTCGTCGTTCATAATTTTTTGTTTACTAAATTATTCCATTATCGGCAAAGCTGTAATAGGTTTCGCCACAAACAATTATATGATCAAGTAAAGAGATATCCATCCATTGGGCGGCTTCTTTCAGTTTTTTTGTAAGTGTCGTATCTTGTGGACTGGGTGTGCAACTTCCCGAGGGATGATTGTGCCCCAGTACGATGCTGCTGGCATAATGATTGATCGCTTCACGAAGAATAAGTCTGATATCAACCACCGTCCCCGATATCCCGCCACGACTGACCTGCATGGTTGAAACTACTTTGTTGGAACGATCGAGCAACAATGCCCATGTTTCTTCGTGATTCAGATCTGACAGAATTGGGTAGAAGATAGCGTAAGCATCGTTGGAAGAATTTATCTTTTTTCTTTCCACCACTTCTTCCGATTTTCTTCTTCTGCCCAACTCCAAAGCAGCAATTATGGTAATTGCTTTAGCTGGTCCGACACCTCGAAAATTACTTGTCAAATCATTAACGCTGAAACGGCCTAATTTGTTGAGATTGTTGTCGGCTTTCTGCAGAATTCTTTTGCACAATTCAACTGCGCTCTCCTTGTCGTTTCCCGAACCTATGAGAATGGCAAGCAGTTCGGAATCCGATAACGCCGAAACTCCTTTTAGCATCATTTTCTCGCGTGGACGATCTTCTTCTGCCCAATGTTTTATGCTGATTTTTTCCATCTCATTTTAATTATCTATCGATCACAAAGATAACATAAAAAAAGACACCGTAAAATACGATGTCTTTCTCCTTGTTTTGTGAATTTCTCCAATAGTAGATGTTACTCTTTCACACGCTCAACGTAAGTGCCTGTGCGTGTATCTACTCTAATTTTTTCACCTTCGTTTATGAACAACGGAACACGAACTTCTGCTCCGGTTTCAACGGTAGCCGGCTTCAATGTGTTGGTTGCCGTATCTCCTCGTAGTCCCGGCTCGGTGTATGTAATTTCCAACACTACGTGCGTAGGCATTTCGGCAGTTAGAATAGTGCCACTTTCGGCGTGGATTTGAACTTCCACCAAATCTCCTTCCTTTAGAAACTGAACACCTTCAATTTGTTCCGCGGGAATAGGAATCTGTTCGAAAGTTTCGGTGTTCATGAAGTTATATCCCATATCGTCCTGATAAAGATATTGAAACGGACGACGTTCGATGCGGACTTCATCAATTCTTACTCCCGAGTTGAAAGTTTTGTCGAGGACGCGTCCCGTGGTTACGTTTCTTAATTTTGTGCGAACGAACGCGGCACCCTTTCCGGGTTTCACGTGAAGAAATTCCACGATGAAATAGTATTGTCCGTCCAAATCAATGCACATTCCGTTTCTAATATCAGCTGTTGTTGCCATAAATTGTATTTGTCTGAGTTATATTTGAATTAGGTCGCAAAAGTACTGATTTTATTCCAAAACGGCAAATAAATATAACAGGTTGAGCCTCTTTCAGAATTTTAAAGTGTAGAAATCATCAATGGACAAATGCATTCGACGCATCAAGAAAGATTTTTATCAGGAAGAATACCGATAAAACAAACATCGTGATACTTACGTCTTTTACCTTTCCCGATAACAGCTTAACAATAGTGAAGCTCAACATTCCAAATATAATTCCGTTAGCAATACTGTACGTAAACGGCATAAAAATGATGGTGACAAAAGCCGGGAATCCGGAGCTTATTTCGTTAAAATCGATATCGGCAACAGAGCTCATCATAAACAATCCTATGATAATCAATGCCGGAGCAGTAGCCGCAGCCGGAACCATCAAAAATATAGGTGCAAAGAAAAGAGCCAGCACGAACATCATTGTTGTGCTCACACTCGTTAGGCCCGTTCTACCGCCGGCGGCCACGCCCGATGCACTTTCCACGTATGAAGTATTGGGGCTGGTACCCAAAAGAGCTCCTACAAATGTTCCCAACGCGTCTGAAAATAGAGCCTTTTGTAATTGTGGAAAACTACCGTCCTTTTCTGATTTTCCGATTTTTGAAATTACTCCGATCAATGTTCCCATAGCATCGAAGATATTAACCATCAAGAAAGTAAATACAACAATCAGCATATCAAAGGTGAATATACTGCTCCATTCAAATTTGAAGAAAATAGGCTTGATACTTGGAGGAAGTGTGATCCAGCTGCCTTGAGGTAATTGGATCATCCCTAAAAATCCGGCAAATATGGTGGAGATAATAATCCCGATAAGGATAGCGCCATGGACCTTTTTAACCAAAAGAATGGCAATGACAATTAGTCCGAGTACGGCAACCCAAACATTGGGATCTGCCATATTTCCGAGCTGAACAAGCGTGAATTGGTTTGGCGTTACAATCCCGGCACTTTTCAACCCAATTATTGTAATAAACAATCCGATACCGATTGGAATGGCATTTTTGAGCGCAACCGGAATATTATCCACGATTATTTTTCGAATATTGAAAATTGTCAGTAGCATAAAACAAAAGCCTGACAATAAAACGCCTGTCAGTGCAAATTGCCAAGTGTGTCCCATAGCGATAACTACGCTGAAAGCAAAGAAGTTATTTAATCCCATCCCGGGAGCCTGTGCAATGGGTACGTTAGCAATAAGCGCCATAAAAATTGTTCCGGCAATGGCGGCAACGGCTGTAGTGGTAAAAAGCGCTCCTTTATCCATGCCTGTTTCACCCAATATTTGTGGGTTAACAGCCAGAATATAAGACATTGTTAAAAAAGTGATAATTCCTGCCAATATCTCTGTACGGATATTGGTGTTGTTTTCTTTGAGTTTGAAGAGTTTTTCAAGCATAATATTTTTAATTGTAATTCAGTTGATATTCTGTAGATATTCAGTTGTAATTCACTTGCTCTATTGAATTGAACATCGTCACGAATAATTACGCGAGGGGAGCGAGCAAATTACACGAAGTGAATGACGCGCGCAGCGTAAATAACGCGTGAGTGGAACGACGCAAATTAGAAGTTCCACTTGGTTGCTATTGTTGGTATAGCAGTAAATTTTTCGAAACGAGCAAAGTTATAACTCAATTCAATTTCGCTTCCGAGAGCAAAATTAGGTGTAAAGTTGTACCAGATTTGTGGTTCACTTAAAAGAATCAATTTTTTACCGCCATCTCCGGTTACGCGATCTTTGTTTTCAGACCACAGATCCAGAAAACCACCCAACGAAACTTTACTGTTTGGAAATGCTGAATTCCATGTCAACGTCCATTGTACATCGTGGCTGTTAGTTTGAAAAGCATTTAATTTATAGGCCAGATATGTTCCCATAAAGAAATTTCCCAACTGGAACGGATATTGCATCCCCGCCAGATAAGAACTCGGAATAGAAAAACTGAATCCGGTGCCTCGTACTAAACCCAATCCACCGTTATACTCCAGATGAGGCATTAATGGAAAATCTCCAATTTTGAAAGCGCGCGCAATCTCTGCATACGCTAAGCCGGGATTTCTCTTGTCAAAGTTAAAATCAAAATCCACGAACATAAATGTTGAACCCCATGCATCGGGTTTAAACATCTCGAAGGTTGCAGTGAGGTAATTGATCGGGGCATTAATATTATCGCCGTAGAGCGAGTGGCGCGGATCGAAGTGCAATTGTAAGTTTTGCGCGTTCAGCGATGTAAATGCCACTAATGACAAGGTAAATAGAAATAATTTGCGTAACATAAATAATTAAATTTTAAAGATTATTGAAAAGAAAAAACGAAAATAACAAAAAAATGCAAACGATTTAAGTGTTAAAGAGACTTTTTTATCTTTTATTTGATATCTTTTATACTTACCGCTTAAATTTGTATTTTTGCTCACTAATTAAAATCAAGCTCGGTTATTATGCAGGAAAATATTTCTCAACCTTTGGTTATTTACAACACCCTCAGTCGCACGAAAGAATTATTCGAACCCATTAATCCGCCTTTTGTGGGAATGTATGTGTGCGGGCCCACGGTGTATAGTGATGTGCATCTGGGAAACAGCCGTACGTTTATTTCTTTCGATATGATCTACAGGTATTTGCTACATATCGGATACAAAGTGCGCTATGTTAGAAATATTACCGATGCAGGACATTTGGAAGGCGATAACGACGAAGGCGACGACAAATTTGCAAAGAAAGCAAAGCTGGAGCAACTGGAGCCGATGGAAATCGTGCAGAAATACACCCTTGGATTTCACGAAATATTGCGCATTTTCAATACGCTTCCGCCAAGCATCGAGCCAACTGCTACCGGACATATTTTGGAACAAATTGAGATGGTCAAGGAAATTCTCGCTGCCGGATATGCCTATGAGTTGAACGGAACGGTTTATTTTGATGTGGAGAAATACAGCCAAGAATACGATTACGGTATTCTTACGAACCGAAAATTGGAAGACCTGCTCGAAGGAACCCGTGAGTTGAGTGGACAAGACGAGAAAAAGGGGAGACTGGATTTTGCTCTTTGGATAAAAGCCAAACCCGAAACGCTAATGAAATGGCCTTCGCCATGGGGTTGGGGATTTCCCGGATGGCATATCGAGTGCTCTGCAATGAGCACTAAATATTTAGGTGCTACTTTCGATATTCACGGTGGGGGAATGGACTTACAAGCCACACATCACACCAATGAAATTGCACAATCGCAAGCTTGCAACCATTCTGAACCGGTGAAATATTGGGTTCATACGAATATGCTTACGGTAAACGGCGCGAGAATGTCGAAAACTGCGGGAAACGGATTCTTGCCCAAGGAGTTATTCACAGGAGATCATCCTTTGCTGGAGCGTGGATATTCGCCAATGACCGTGCGGTTTTTTATGGCACAATCGCATTATCGCAGCACACTCGATTTTTCCAACGAAGCGTTACAAGCTGCCGAAAAAGGCTACAAAAAGTTGATGGAAAGCATAAAAAGAATACCTAAAATTGAGCCTGCAAAAACATCGTCTGTTAATATCGATGAAATTCGAAAGAACTGCTACGATGCGATGAATGACGATTTTAATAGTCCAGTTCTTATTTCTCATCTTTTTGAAGTGGTTAGGATAATTAATTCTGCAATTGATAAAACAGAGAGGTTGACTTCATCGGATATTGAAGCGTTGAAGACGTTGATCCAAACATTTGTTTTTGATGTTCTTGGATTGATTGACGAGAGCGAAGCGAACGCCGGAGGTGATGTAATTAATGGTTTGATGAATCTGATTATTGACATTCGAAAATCGGCACGTGAAAATAAAGATTGGACAACTTCCGATAAAATCCGTGATCAATTGAAGGCCGCCGGCGTAGAGATAAAAGATACAAAAGACGGCGTTGAATGGAATATTTGAGACTTATAAAAAAGCAATTTTGAATATAACTTTCTGTTTTTAAATTGTGGTTCAAGAAAAATGTACGACGCTTTCCTTAGGAAATCAACTTGTGAGAAAGTTTACAATTTCAATATTCAAAGACAAAAGTCTTGTGTCTTTAATCTTGGTTCTACCAATCTGTAAAAAATATGCAAATCATTATGTCGCCCGCTAAATTGATGGATTTCGATGCGCGGGAAGAAAATATAAAAACTACTAAGCCGATTTTCTCCGAAAAAACGAGAGAAGTTCTCGAAGTTTGCCAAAAACTTTCGGAAACCGATATCGCCGAAAAAATGAAAGTCAACCGCGATATCGCACAAAAGGTATATGGCTATTTCCAGTCGTTCAACTTCAAGAAAACACCGCTTCGCGCAGCTGCGCTGGCATATAACGGTATTGCATACAAAGGGCTTGATGCACACGATTTCACTAAAGAAGATATCTCCTTTGCTCAAAAGCATTTGAATATTTTATCCGGTTTTTACGGCGTTCTCAAACCTTTCGACCAGATAAAACCATATCGGCTGGAGTTTGGAAGAAAAATTCAACCTAACGGTTACAAAGATCTTTATGGTTTTTGGCAAAACGGTGTTAATCAATATCTTGCCGAAAGATTGGCAAAAGACGAAAAGGTTATCATCAACGTAGCTTCCAAAGAATATTCAAAAGTAGTCAACAAAAAGCTGTTGCCCAAAGGCACAAGGATTATCGAAATAAACTTTCTTCAGCAGGAAAACAACGACTTCAAGCAAATTGTAGTCCACTCCAAAAAAGCACGTGGACTGATGGCCCGTTTTATCATTAAAAATCAGCTGAAAGTCGCCGAAGAAGTGAAAGCTTTCGATTGCGAAAATTATTTCTACTATCCGCAACTTTCCACCAAAGACAAATGGGTGTTTGTCAGATAAATACATTAACACTATGAACGAGAAAAGGTCAACGTTCGGGTCAAAATTAGGAATGGTGGCAGCCGCTGCCGGCTCTGCTGTGGGATTGGGAAACATTTGGCGTTTCCCTAGCGAAACTGCCGATGGAGGGGGCGCCATTTTTATTATCGTTTATCTAGCTTGTATTTTGTTTTTCGGAATTCCGCTTATGGTTGCCGAATTTTTAATCGGGCGTTCATCCAAAGCCAATGCTTCAGGGGCTTTCGACAAACTTGCTCCGGGTACTCAATGGAAATGGGTAGGCAGGCTCGGTGTTCTTACCGGATTTATTATTCTGGGATTTTATATGGTTGTTTGCGGCTGGACGGTTGAATATATCATTCAATCCGTTACAGGAAATTTGAAGAATGTCAGCGATTTTTCAGCCAATTTCAATACACTGTTGGCGAACAGTCTCAGGCAAATCGGTTTAATGGTTTTTTTCGTGTTTCTCACCGCATATTTTATTTTTGCAGGAGTACAGAAAGGAATTGAGCGATCGGCAAAAATCATGATGCCAGTTTTATTTTTGCTTCTTATCGTTTTGGTGGTCAGAGCAATGTCGCTTGAAGGAGCGAAGGCAGGGATCGATTTTCTGTTTAAACCCGATTTTCAGGAAGTTAAATCCACCGTTTTTCTCGATGCCATGGGGCAGGCATTCTTCTCGTTATCGCTTGGTATGGGCTGCATGATGACTTATGCGTCCTATTTTAAGGACAATACAAACTTAACAAAAACTGCAGTTCAGGTATCAGTTCTCGATTCGTTGGTTGCACTTCTTGCCGGGATGGTCATTTTCCCATCAGCTTTTGCGTTGACTGCCAATCCCGATACCATCGTCTCTGAACTGGTTGCCGGCGGTCCCGGTTTGCTGTTTATTACTGTTCCGGAGCTTTTCAATCAAATGCAGGGCTCGATGATCTGGTCGGCAATGTTCTTTCTCCTTTTGGCACTCGCTGCACTCACATCCACCATTTCTCTGATGGAAGTTGTTACGGTCTATATCAGTGAAGAACATAAAATCAGCCGAAAAAGAGCTCTTATTTTTGTGGTAACAGGAGTACTGATTTTGGGACTAATTTCCGCCATTTCATCGCAGTTTTTCAATATATTGGATGTTGTGTCGGCAAAAGTAATGTTGCCCGTAGGCGGATTGTTTATTTCACTTTTCGTGGGATGGTATCTCGATAAAAAAATTGTCCATGCACAATTGACCAACGATGGAAAAATACGATTCGGTATTTCTTTCCTTAAAGGATACAGTTTTATTCTTAAATTTTTGGCGCCAATAGCCATTTTACTGATATTTTTATACGGATTAATCGGGTAAAAGTGAAACGGATATTCATACTTTTTATCTTTGTTTCAAGCACTTTGCCTTTCTTCGCGCAGGAACAAGTCGTTTTTCAAAAAAACGATGCCGGATATGCTTGTTTTAGAATTCCGGCATTAGTTCTCACGCAACAAGGGTCGGTTTTAGCGTTTGCCGAAGCACGAAAGAATGGCTGCTCAGATACAGGAGACATTGATTTGGTGATGCGTCGCTCCACCGATGGCGGGAAAACATGGAGTCCGATAATGATTGTCCGTGATAACGGCAATAACGTTTGCGGAAATCCGGTTCCCATTTTGGACAGAACAAACGGAAGAATTGTGCTGGTGTACTGTGAAAATCGGGGTGATGATACCGAAGCCGAAATAATTGACGGAACAAGTGTTGAAGGAAGGCGCGTCTACGTGATTTATTCAGATACTGACGGGTTAAGCTGGACAGCGCCTGTTGAAATTACAAACGATGTTAAAAAAGACAACTGGACCTGGTATGCCACCGGCCCCGGACACGGTGTTCAGTTGCAATCCGATAGATATAAAAACCGACTAATTGTTCCGTCCAATCATGTGAAATCGGGAACACATAATCATTTTTCGCATATGTTGTATTCCGATGACGGCGGAAAATCCTGGAATCTGGGTGAATCTACAACAATTCCCAACGCTAACGAAAGTACTGCTGCTGAACTTTCTGATGGAACGGTTTTGCTGAATATGAGAAATATGAATCAGCAGGAGAAACACCGGTTGCAAGCGAGAAGTACCGATGGAGGAGAAACATTAAATCCGTTGCGGCACGTTGAAGGGTTGATTGAACCGGTTTGTCAGGGAAGCATCATAAATTATGCCCGAAAAAGTGAAATTACCAATACATTACTTTTTTCAAATCCGCATTCCGACGTCAGAAAAAATATGACTATTCAGTTCAGTCACGATGGAGGTGAATCGTGGAAGCCCAAAGTATCGGTTTACGAAGGGCATTCGGCATACTCGGATATGTTGGTTTTCAAAAATAGAGATGTCGGAATCGTTTACGAGAATGGATTTGAAAGCGCTTACGAAAAAATAACTTTTTTAAGAATAGAAAGCAAACGTTTTAAATAATCCTAAAGGCAAACTATTACTTTGAGACTCCGTATTTAATTATTATTTTTGCATAAAATTAGCGGCATAGCATGCAATATAAAATATTTCCGCCCGAGAAGTTAAAAGTAACTATCGAACTACCGGCATCAAAAAGTATCAGTAACAGAGTTCTTATTTTGAATGCGCTGAGTTTGAATACCAATCCGGTGAAAAATCTTTCTGATTGCGAAGATACCCAAGTCATTATTGATGCTTTTAACTCCGACTCAAACGTATTTGACGTTAAGGGAGCGGGAACAGCAATGCGTTTTCTGACGGCATTTCTTGCCGGAATGGATGGAGAGTGGATTGTGCAAGGATCAAAACGGATGCACGAACGTCCTATCTATCCGTTGGTGGACACGCTGAGGGTATTAGGTGCTGATATTGAGTATATTGAAAACGACGGTTATCCTCCACTGAAAATTAAGGGAAAGAGATTGTTTGGAGGTGAAGTTAACGTTTCGGGAGGTATTAGTTCGCAGTTTATATCGGCTTTGATGATGATAGCGCCAACAATGGAAAATGGTTTAATCATCAATATTCGAGACGAAATTATATCAAAACCATATATCAATCTGACTGCTAAATTGATGGAAGAATATGGGATTCACCTTAAATGGGAAGGAAGCAGAATAAAGATTAAGCCGCAGTCATACAAACCTATTAGCTTTAAGGTGGAGTCTGATTGGTCGGCAGCTTCCTATTGGTACGAGATGGTATCGCTTTTCCCAAATTCAGAAGTTACTTTACTTGGATTGCAGGAAGGCAGCTACCAGGGTGATGCCAATCTGATAAACCTTTTTAAAGATTTAGGCGTTTCTACGGAGTTTGTTTCTGACGGTGTCATTATTCGGAAAGTTAAAAAAACGGCTAAGAAGTTTTTCCATAACTTCGTGAGTGAACCTGATTTAGCACAAACTTTTGCTGCCACTTGTTGTCTTTTACATGTGCCGTTTATATTTTCGGGCGTTCAAAGTTTGCGAATCAAAGAAACAGATCGTATTGAAGCGCTCAAAACAGAATTGAAAAAATTAGGATTCGTGTTGCGCGAAACCGATAGTGAAATGCTGGAATGGGATGGTGAACGCTGTTTTGTTGAAGAGAATGCAGCAATCGATACTTACGATGATCATCGAATGGCGATGTCTTTGTCGCCTGCGGCTATTCCGTATAGGTCATTAATTATTAACGACCCGCATGTAGTCAGTAAGTCGTACCCGAATTTTTGGGGCGATTTGCAGAAAGCCGGATTTACTGTAGAAGAAATAACAAATTAAAATTAGTAGAGACGTGGCGTATCGCATCTCTGCAATGCATAGATAGCAAAAAAATGACAAGCTTATACGTATTAATAGGAATAATAGTGTTTTTCATTCTTGCGTTATATGTCTCCAATACAATACAGCGTAAAAAAGGGAACACGCAAGAGCGAGAAACTGCCCTACCGTCAATTGATGTAAGGACAAAGGAAGAAAAAGAAGCAGATGGTTTCGGATGTTGTGGTAAGTATGATGTGTGCGAACAAGATAGTCTTATTGCTACATACAAAGAAGACCCGGAGTATTTTGATGACGAAGAACTCGACCGTTTTCATTATCGTGAATCCGGTAACTATACTGACAAAGAAGTGGAAGAGTTTCGTGAGGTATTTTATACCATAATAGATGAAGAAAAGCCGCGATGGGTACGAAGTCTGCAACTTCGTGAAATAGCTGTTCCCGATCAAATGAAAGACGAAATTGTTCTTATTGTGAGGGATTTACGCGAAATGCACGCATTGGCCTAGCTATTCTCACTCACGAGATATTTCTTACAGAAGAAAAAAAGCAGTTAACATGCTTAAAGAATCTTGCAGGTATTTTTGATTGTGATAACGGTAACCTGCAACGCGCAACACATTTATGAATATTCTCGAATTACTTAACTATGCTTTTTTTCGGAATGCACTGCTTGGTAGCCTTTTTGCGAGCATTGCCTGTGGTATAATCGGCACGTATGTGGTTACGCGCCGGTTGGTGTTTATTAGTGGTGGAATAACCCATGCTTCTTTTGGTGGGCTGGGGATTGGTTTCTATTTTGGGTTAAATCCCATTTTCTCGGCTATGGCTTTTTCGGTTTTCTCCGCTTTTGGTATTCAATGGTTATCGCGAAGGCAAGGTGTCCGTGAAGATTCTGCTATTGCCGTTTTCTGGTCGCTGGGGATGGCGATTGGGATTATGCTCACTTTTCTTACACCGGGCTATGCTCCTAATTTATCGGAATATCTTTTTGGTAATATTCTCACTATCACCCAAACGGATATTATTTCGCTGATTATCCTTTCAGTTATTCTTTTTGTGTTCTTTGTTGTTAATTATCACGCCATTGTATCGGTATCGTTCGATACGCAATTCGCCCAGACCCGAAGGGTTAGTACTAAGTTTATAGAATATGCGATGATGTTTTTTATTGCTGTGACCATTGTACTCAGCATTCGTCTGGTAGGAATCGTGTTGTTGATGTCTCTTATTACCGTTCCGCAAATGACGGCTAATCTGTTTACCGTGAATTACTCCCGAATTATTTATCTTTCCGTGGGAATCAGTTTTATCGGTTGTGTTGTAGGCCTGCTGATGTCGTATTACCTTAACGTGCCGTCGGGGGCGTTTATTATTTTCGTGTTGATTTTATTATTTTTTGTGGGGAAGGGGATAAAAGCGATTCTTAGAAAGAATGAATAAAAAACCTGTTATTATCGGTATCGGTGAATTGTTGTGGGATATGCTTCCTTCAGGAAAAAAAGTAGGCGGTGCACCGATAAATTTTGCGTATCATGCAGCAAGATCGGGTGCGGAAAGTTATGCCATCAGCGCTATTGGAAACGACTTGTTAGGAAATGAAATTTTGCAGGAAATAAACAGAGTCGGGATAAATCATATCATTGAAAAAGTGAATTATCCTACAGGAACCGTACTTGTGGAGTTAAACGATGGTATTCCTAACTACACCATTATCGAAAGTGTTGCCTGGAATTTCATCCCTCTTACGGAGCCAATGCGGAAACTTGCACAAAAAGCCGATGCGATTTGTTTTGGCACGTTGGCGCAACGTTCAGAAGTTTCACGAAACACTATCAGAACTATTTTATCACTTGTATCCAAACAAGCTTACCGTATTTTAGATATAAATATCAGGCAGCATTATTATTCAAAAAAAATTATAACCGACTCGTTACGAAGTTGTAATGTGTTTAAGATTAACGACGATGAACTGAATTTGCTGAAAGCGATGTATGAAAAACAACACCTTGCAGACGAAGAAGTTTGTCGCTGGTTTTTAAAGGAATTTAATCTTAAATTTTTAATCCTTACTGCCGGTGCTGATTACAGTTCTATTTTCACTCCCGATAATTCATCGTACATAAAAACTCCAAAAGTAAAAGTGGTGGACACCGTGGGTGCTGGCGACTCGTTTACTGGAGCTTTCATATCATCGATTATAGATGGAAAATCACTTTTCCAAGCTCATCAGACAGCAGTGGATCGGGCAGCCTATGTGTGTACGCAAGCCGGAGCGTGGGTATAAATAAGACTTTGTTTTTGTGATTAGGCGTAATTTGTCGAGAGGCGAGAATTATCAGATATAGCCCTTCACAAATAATAAAACCCGTTTTTTTCAGTTATATTTAAGACTGAGAGCTAATGTCTTTCAGTCTGACAGTCTATTGTCTATCCATCTTTGTTCTTGGCTCTTTGTTCTCAAAATGCACATACACTCAAAACATATCATTGCAACGATATTTCTCGTTCTTCTGTGCGTCGGGTGTTCTACTCAAAAGAATACTCCCGTCACCCGTGCCTTTCACGAACTCACCACGCGATACAATATCTATTTTAACGCGGAAGAGTCATACAACGAAACCCTAAAATCGATTATAGAGAACCACACCGACAATTACCACGAATTGTTACCAATGTTTCCCAACAGCTCAGATCCAAACGATACAATAGCTAAGCAATCAAGTGGCCCTTTTGACCTGGTTGTCGAAAAAATGGCAAAAGCCATTCAGGAGCATTCCATCACTGCAAAACCTCGTCGCGACCCGTCGCAACCCAACACGCAGGAATATCGCGACAGGCTTCGCCAAAATGAGTTCAATCCTTTTATCGATCGTGCGTGGCTCTTGATGGGCAAAGCGCACGTACAGAACAAGGATTATACCGAAGCAGTTTCGGTCTTTTCACAAACAACACGGCTTTTTAGTTACGACATCGACGTGGTTTCTGAAGCGCAAATCTGGATGATGCGTGCTTATACCGAAATGGGTTGGTTTTCCGATGCCGAAAGCATGGCGTCCACTTTACAGGTACGGAAATTACCCAAAGATCTGCACGGTAATTTCACCGAATTTTACACCTTTCTGTTGCTTCGCAAGGGAAGTAATCGTGAAGCAATTCCTTTTTTAGTACAAACCATCGAAAATGAAAAAAACGAGATTCAGAAAAGACGATTACAATTTCTGCTCGGACAACTTTACGCCAACTTACGTGAATGGGAAAATGCCAATAACGCTTTTGAGCAAATAAAAGGGTTGAGCACGCCTTACGAAGTAACTTTTAATGCGCTGATGGCACAATCGCAAGTAGCATCAGGAAGTACTAAGATTATCGGAGACTTGCAAAAGATGGTAAAAAGCAAGAAGAACGAGGAATATCTTAATCAAATTTACGCATCCATCGGCAATATTTATTTGTCACAGAATAATATCGAAAAAGCTACCGAAAACTATTTACTTGCAGAAAGAGAAAGCGTCAGAAACGGTATCGACAAAGCGTTAGCTCAAGTAGCACTCGGTGATATTTATTTCGGACGAAAAGAATTTATAAAAGCCGAACCACGATATTCAAATGCCTTAGGAGTTTTACCTAAAACCAATGAAAATTATTCGAGAACAGAGTTTCGGGCAAATGCGTTAAAGGAGTTGGTGCCTTATCTTTATGCCATTGCCGAACAAGACAGTTTACAGCAGTTAGCACAACTGCCTCAAACAGAACAACTAAAAATCATCAACGCTCACATTATCGAACTTCGAAAAAGAGATAGTGAAAAAGAAAGAGATGCATCTTTAAGGCAACAACAGAGCCTTATTCCAATTATTGATAACCAACAACCCTCAGTAGCTGAAACCCTTGCAGTATTGACGAGTCGGGGAACGGAAACGATATTTTACTTTTATAATCCGCAACTTGTCTTACAAGGGGAAAGAGAATTTCAACGACAGTGGGGAAATCGTCCGTTGCAGGACAACTGGCGTTTACAAGGTATTGGAACTTCCGACACCATCCCGCCCTCTCTCCCCCTCGCCCAGTCTCCCAGTCTCCCAATCTCCCAATCTCCTAGTCTTGATCCCTATTCGGCAGAATTTTATTTACAGCAGCTCCCCATTTCACCGGAAGCAAAAGCAGCATCGGACAAGATCATTGAAAACGGTCTTTTTGAAGGTGGAAAAGCGGCCAAAGATCGGCTCGAAGACTTCGATTTTGCCACCGGATTGTTTAATCGTCATTTGAATGACTTTCCCGAAAGTGATCACCGAAAAGATGTTTACTATCAACTTTATCTGATGAATTTGCAAGCAGGAAATCGCTCCATTGCTCAAAGTTATAAGTTGAAAATTATTTCGGAATTTCCCGAAAGCGAATATGCTGTTTCAATGTCAGATCCCAACTATGAGCGCACTATCCGGAATTTTGCGCAATTGCAGGATTCGCTCTATCAAAGAACATATCAGGCGTATCAACAGGGAAGAGTAGAAGAAGTTCATCGAAATTATGAACAGGCTCTCAAGTTATTCTCGAACGGTAATTTAATACCGAAATTCAGGCTTTTGCACTCACTTTCGTTCGCTCAAAAAGGAGATGTTGAGAAGCTGGAAACATCGTTAAAAGAATTGGTAGAAAAACATCCCGACAGCGAAGAAAGCAAATTGGGACAAAATATTTTGGAGGGTTTGTCGGAAGGTAAAGCGCTTGTTGCTAATGCTTCCGCTGTTTCGGGTATTAATTGGCAAGTCCCAAATCAGGAAATCGCCATCGATACCATCCGTTTTTCGGATGAAAAAAACACAGCATATACCTATCTTCTGCTGTTCTCTGCAAATACGATAAAGAAAAATGAATTGCTTTTCGCCGTTTCAGATTTTAATTTTTCCAACTTCCAGATCCGGACTTTTAGCACGAATTACATTCGCGTTTCTCCTTACGAAGCGCTCCAAGTCAAAGCTTTCCGTTCCTTTGACGAAGCTAATCGATATGCCGCGATGATTGTCTCTGACTCTGTTTTCCGGCGAGATATTCCTGCGGATATCGTTCCTCTTGTCATTTCCGATGAGAATTTAGAACTGTTGAACAACGGAAAATCGCTCACTGAATATATCGCGTTTTATAATACGGAGTTAAGCAAGATGCCGTCCGATTCTATCCAAACAATTGCTCCAATAAAGAAAATAGAAACGGTTGTCGAACCTGAAAAAATTGTACCTTTGGAACCTGAAGAAATAGATGAACCTACTGTCGTTCCACAACAACATGTTCTCAAACAATCTGAGCGGTTAATTCTTGAGCAACGTGAGGCTGAATTGGAGAGGAGAGCAGAAGAAGCGCTTAAACAAGGGGACAACGCTTTATCGAAAAGAAACAGGGAAAGGCTACTGAAAGAGCGTGAAAAAGCTAGAAAAGAATTAGTAAAACAACGCGAGCACGAGTTAAAACAACGTGAAAAAGCCCGAAAAGAAGAACTGAAACAACGGGAGCGTGAACGCAAACAAAAATTGAAAGAGCAGGAACAATTGCGCAAAGAAAAACTAAAAGAACGTGAACGTATTTTACGCGAAAGAAACAGATGAAAATGAAAATAGTATTTGCTACCAATAACAAACATAAACTCAACGAAATTCGGAAAATAACCGAAGGAAAAATCGAAATTTTAAGTTTGTCGGACATCCATTGTCACGAAGAAATTCCCGAAACCGGAACAACCCTCGAAGAAAACGCGTTGATGAAAGCGCAATTTATAAAAGATAAATTCGGGTTCGATTGTTTTGCCGATGATACTGGTTTGGAAGTAGATGCGCTAGACGGTACGCCCGGTGTTTATTCGTCCCGATACGCTGGCGAAGCCTGTAATCCGCAAGATAATATGGAGAAAATGCTGCGTGTATTGAAAGGGAAAAAAAACAGAAAAGCCCGGTTCAGAACTGTTATCGCTCTTTTGTTGAAAGGTAAACAGCATTTTTTTGAAGGTGCCATAAACGGCGAAATTATAGAAGAGAAGCGCGGAACTGCAGGATTCGGTTATGACCCTATTTTTCTACCCGTTGGTTATGATAAAACATTTGCTGAACTGGGTGATGGCGAAAAGAACAGAATCAGTCATCGGGCCGTCGCAACACACAAACTTGTGGAGTTTCTTTTGTCGAATTAATTGATTATCTTTGAATATCCAACGATTAAAACCTAACAAAAATATGTCAATTGTCATTCGAACCGGTGTTATCGGATACGGATTATCCGGAAGAGTTTTTCATGCCCCGTTTATAGATGCGGTGGACGGTTACGAACTAACTAAAATCAGTACCGCCAATCCCGACCGGATAAAGATGATCAACGAAAGATATCCGTCAACAACTGTTGTTCCTGATGGACAAGATATTATCAGCGATCCCGATATCAACCTGGTTGTTGTAACATCTCCCAATACCGACCATTTTCGTTGGGCAAAGGAAGCATTGCTTGCCGGCAAACACGCTATGGTGGAAAAACCATTTACGGTAAATGTGGCTGAAGCTGATGAATTGATAGAATTATCAAAAAAACAGGGAAAAATACTTACGGTTTATCATAATCGCCGTTTTACAAGTGATACAAAGACAGTCAGGAAATTACTCGATAGTGGATTGTTGGGTGAAGTTCGTGATTATGAATCACACTTCGATCGTTACCGTTCAGAGCCACGTCCCGGCGGTGCATGGCGCGAAGACCCGTTGCCCGGTTCAGGTATTTTCTATGATCTTGGTGCGCATTTGATTGATCAGGCGCTTTGGTTTTTTGGAATGCCGACAGCTGTTACGGCGGAGATTAAGTCACAACGCCCCTGGGCAAAAGCCGATGACCATTTCGACGTAAGGTTACATTATCCCGCTTTTACTGCTACATTAAAATCGGGAATGCTTTGCAAAATTCCCGGACCAACGTTTATGATTCACGGTACAAACGGTTCGTATGTGAAATACGGACTTGACGTTCAGGAAGCCACGCTCGATGGCGGAGCCATTCCCGAAGGGAAAAACTGGGGACGTGAACCTGAAAATATCTGGGGAACTATCAATACTGAGTATAAAGGAGTGAAAATTCAAGGAAAACTGGAGAGCGAGCACGGTGATTATCGGGAATATTTTATCAATCTTCGCGATGCTATATGGGGTAAAGCAGAAATTGCCGTGAAACCCGAAGAGGCTCGCAATGTGATGAAAATTATCGAGTTGGCATTTCAAAGTAGTAAAGAGAGAAGGACGATAGATGCAAAATAAATCTGCATATTAACGGGTTATCGTAAAAATTATTTTATTACATCAGACGTGTTTAAGTCCGTCGGATGTATTTATAAAAGGTTATCAGTTCCTGTTATATTCGGTTGTTTAATGGTTAACTTTGCCATTTTCTTCCAAAATAGCTGTGCTATAATTCACAAAATCATTACATTTGCAGTTCGAAAAAAATCAGGAAGAAAACGATATAAACTCTATGATAAAAATTACTTTTCCCGATAATTCTGTTCGGGAATACGAAAAAGGAATTACGGGATTACAAATCGCCGAGAGCATCAGTTCGCGATTGGCACAAGATGTGCTTGCAGCAAGCGTAAATGGCGAAACGTGGGATTTAACCCGTCCCATCGACGAAGATGCTGCTATTAATCTGCTCAAATGGGACGATGCCGAAGGCAAGCATGCCTACTGGCATTCATCGGCGCACTTGATGGCTGAAGCGTTACAGGAACTTTATCCGGGTATTAAATTCGGTATTGGGCCGGCTATCGAAAATGGATTTTACTACGATGTGGACCCCGGACAGGGTGTTTCCATCAAGGAATCTGATTTCCCCGCTATCGAGAAGAAAATGTTGGAACTCATCGCTGCTAAAGAAGATATCCAACGAAAGAGCATATCAAAAACCGAAGCCGTTAAGATGTTCTCCGACCGTGACGAAAACTACAAAGTAGAGCTCATCAACGAACTCGAAGACGGAACCATAACCACTTATACACAAGGAAATTTCACCGATTTGTGTCGTGGCCCGCACTTGCCTAATACTTCGTATATAAAATCGGTAAAAGTATTGAGTGCTGCCGGCGCATATTGGCGTGGTGACGAAAAACGTCCTCAACTGACTCGTCTTTACGGAATTACTTTTCCAAAAAAGAAAATGTTGGACGAGTATCTCGAGATGTTAGAAGAGGCTAAGAAACGTGATCACCGCAAGATCGGAAAAGAACTTGAGCTTTTTACTTTTTCACAACTTGTCGGCTCTGGTTTACCGCTATGGCTTCCTAAAGGCACCCAGCTTCGGTTGAAACTCGAAGAATTTTTGAAAAAAATTCAGCAGCAATTCGAGTATGAACAGGTAATCACACCACATATCGGAGGAAAACAACTCTACGTAACATCGGGACATTATGCCAAATACGGAAAGGATTCGTTTCAGCCCATTCATACGCCCGAAGAAGGAGAAGAGTTCCTGCTGAAACCGATGAACTGTCCTCATCACTGCGAAATTTATAAATCATTTCCACGTTCATATAAGGATTTACCGCTTCGTCTTGCCGAATTCGGCACGGTATATCGTTATGAGCAAAGCGGTGAGTTACATGGTCTTACACGCGTCCGCGGCTTCACGCAGGATGATGCCCACATCTTCTGTATGCCCGAGCAGGTAAAAGATGAATTTTTGAAGGTAATGGATATTATCTTCATTATCTTCAAAGCTTTGGATTTTAAAGATTTTGAAGCTCAAATATCTCTTCGCGATCCCGAAAACAAAGAAAAGTATATAGGATCGGATGAGAATTGGGATAAAGCAGAGCGAGCCATCATTGAAGCGTGCGAAGAAAAAGGAATGAAAGCGCGCGTAGAACTTGGTGAAGCTGCATTTTACGGCCCAAAACTCGATTTTATGGTAAAAGATGCGCTCGGACGTCGCTGGCAGTTGGGAACCATTCAGGTAGATTATAATCTTCCCGACAGATTTGAATTGGAATACACCGGAGCCGATAATCAGAAACATCGTCCGGTAATGATTCACCGTGCACCTTTTGGCTCCATGGAGCGATTTGTAGCCGTGCTTATCGAACACACTGCCGGAAAATTCCCGTTGTGGTTAACTCCCACGCAAGTCGTTGTTCTACCCGTTAGCGAAAAATTTAACGATTACGCTTATTCTGTGGCAAGAACGTTAAAAATGCAGGATATTCGTGCTGAAGTGGATGACCGGAACGAAAAAGTAGGGAGAAAAATTCGTGACAACGAACTCAAACGCACTCCGTATTTATTGATAGTTGGAGAGAAAGAATCAGAAAATGAAGAAGTTTCTGTAAGAAAACAAGGCGGAGTTGATCAAGGTTCAGAAAAATTAACTACTTTTGCAAACAGAATAAAACAAGAGGTGGATGAAATGATGAATCCACAGATAAGTATTTAATAATTTTCGAAAAATCTAAAAATAGTAACATTTATAAAGAAAGGAATAATAATATCTGAATGAGGAGCAACTTTAAAGACTCAAAAGATCAACACCGGATCAACGAACGTATCCGTGTACCAGAAGTTCGCCTGGTTGGCGATAACGTAGAACAGGGGATATATCCCACCCGGGAAGCCCTGCGAATTGCCGAAGAAAAAGAATTGGATCTTGTAGAAATTTCACCGACAGCCGTGCCACCTGTATGCCGGATAATTGATTACCAGAAATTTTTGTACCAACAA
Source organism: Bacteroidales bacterium UBA1035 (assembly GCA_002316835.1). Classification (GTDB taxonomy): domain Bacteria; phylum Bacteroidota; class Bacteroidia; order Bacteroidales; family Dysgonomonadaceae; genus Petrimonas. The sequence goes on from DCEG01000096.1 coordinate 42,705, forward strand.
AAGAAAAAACAAAAAGAACAGAAAGCAAAAGCGGTTAAAATTGTGGTTAAAGAAATTCGTTTCGGTCCGCAAACCGACGACCACGATTACAATTTTAAGCTGAAACATGCCAAAAGCTTTCTGGAAGAAGGTGCTAAAGTAAAAGCTTATGTGTTTTTTAAAGGACGTTCCATTTTGTTTAAGGAGCAAGGAGAAGTATTACTGCTTCGTTTTGCCAACGATCTGGAAGACTATGCACGGGTGGAACAATTGCCTGTACTGGAAGGGAAACGGATGATTATCATGCTTACGCCTAAGAAACACGGAGGTGCTCCTAAAAAGGAACAACCTTCAGCATAAAAACATAAAAAAACCGAAAGTTGCATAGATTTTTCGAAAACAAGTTGTATCTTTGCAAACTTTTTGATTGAAAAAGGCTGATGAAGCCTTTTTATTATTGAAATTCATGCAGATTAGAGAATTTGCGCAAAATACACATCAACATCGATACTGCAAATCCATTTTCGGAAGCGCAGTATCGGGTTGATTATCTAAATAGAATTATTTACAAATAAAACAAAGGACAGCAAAATGCCAAAAATGAAGACTAATTCCGGTGCTAAAAAGAGGTTCGCCCTTACCGGAACAGGAAAAATCAAGAGAAAGCATGCGTACAAAAGTCACATCTTAACGAAAAAGACCAAAAAGCAAAAGAGAAATCTGACGCAGACAGGCCTTGTTCATAAAGCAGACGAAAACAGCGTAAAACACTTATTGGGATTGAAATAAATTCCGAAGCTTTCTAAGGTAAAGATTTATTAACAGGATGTATGCTCAAAAGATTCTCCCCGAGAGAACGCTGACATTCAAAAACAAGTAACATTATGCCAAGATCAGTAAATCATGTTGCCTCGCGCAACCGCAGAAAAAAAGTATTAAAATTAACAAGAGGCTACATTGGCGCCCGCAAAAATGTGTGGACAGTGGCCAAAAACACGTGGGAAAAAGGGTTAACCTACGCCTATCGTGACCGTAAAAACAAAAAACGCAACTTCCGCGCACTTTGGATTCAACGTATCAATGCTGCTGCACGTCAAAACGGAATGTCGTATTCCCGCCTGATGGGTGCGTTACACAAAAACGATATTGATATCAACCGCAAGGTTCTCGCCGATTTGGCCATGAACCACCCCGAAGCATTTAAAGCTATTGTGGACAAAGTAAAATAACAACTCTTTGAGTTAAGGTAAAAAGGAGAAACCGATAGGTTTTTCCTTTTTTTATGCGTAGTACGCATATTATTTTTTAAAGTTTTAATTAAAAAAATAGATTTAGTGTGAATTTTTCGTGCGTTTTTTGATATAATTCAAGTAAATTTTTTATTTTTGCCTGCTATGTTACTTATAAATAGATCATACCAAGATTCATGTTACATCCAATAAAGAAAATGTTGCGACAACCATATCCGGGTCACGCCAACTTTAGGGTTTATTTTAAATCAATTCTTGGAATTTCAGTTATTGTATTTATGATCTTGAGCATTTTCCAACCATTCAATATGGGTGATAGGAAAATTCTGGAAAATCAATTTTTAACAGCATCTATTTATGCTGCCGGTTCATTTCTCACTGCATTGATAAGTTATGCCTGGATAAAAATATTTCCAGATTTCTTTAAGAATGAGAACTGGAATATAGGTAAAGAGGTAATTTTATTTTTGTATCAACTGGTTACCATATCAAGTACTATTTGGCTGATCAACACCATTAGAGGAATATCTTCTCCTAACGTTCTTGGTTATTTTGCGATGTTGTTGCAAGTAACATCGGTTGGGATGCTGCCCTACCTTATTGTTATGTTGATAAGGCACACCTATTTCCTAAAAAGAAGATTGCGCAAAGCAACCATGATGAATATTGGTCTGTTTCTTGATAAAGAGCCTGCAAATAGTGCTGTTTCAGAACATGTCAGTATAGATGAGTCTGTTGATCCCGTTGATGTTCGTGATTTCGTTTCTGCCAATGGGAGAGGAGAGGATTATATTGTAGTAAATATTGTCAGGAATGGAAATTTGGAAGAATTGATTGTTGGAAACACGCTATCGGATTTTGAATCCGAAAATTCTCATTTTGATCAACTCTTTAAATGTAATGATTTCTGTATTGTGAACGTAAACAGAATACTATGGGTCGAAGGAAATGCCGCAGGATATAAATTGTCACTTCATCCGAATCTGCCTCCAATTGCTGTTGCAAATGATAAAAAAGAAGAATTTAAAAAATTTATGGAGGTTTTGTTATAAAAATCGAGTGCTGCTTCTTATTCAAAACCCTGCTTTTATTTATAAGGTAAAATAAAAACTCTTCGAGTTAAGGTAAAAGGGAAAAACCGGACGGTTTTTCCCTTTATCTTTTTTTGTTATCGCTTTCACGAATAGAAATTTAAAGAAAAAGTATTGTATTAGTCATCCAATCTTAAAATATTACTCAACTGCTCATAACTCATTGTATCGATTTCTTTAATGGATGGGTTTGCTGCTGCAAAAACTGATTTATCCATTATGATGACATACTTGAATTTTACTGTGTTACCTTCCCAGCCTCCGCTAACAGCACCGGTTGCAAGTTCATACTTTTGGCCAATAATATCTATTCCTCCCAAAAAATGAAATGTCCAGGCATTATAGATGAATCCATTCCAGACAAATGTTCGTGGCAAGGGTATAAATGTAAGGCCCCCGGCATTATTCATAAAAACAAAAATACTGCCTCTGTCAAGAACATCTTGAGTTATAGTCGGATCAATGATATGGTATCTTTGATCGATTCCCCAGGAGTAGTCCCAGTTTGAACCAACATAGTCAACCAGTTTTACTACTACATTCGCATTGCCATCCCTTCCGCGCAACAGCAAGCCGCTTCCCCAACCTGTAGAAGTTTTAGGGCCGTAAAGAAGAAAATCGTCCTTATCGAGATAATAATCTCCAATTCTGCCCACTGTGGCGGTGGGTGTAGCCGTACCGGAAAGGATAATAGACCCCGTTGCTCCCGTTGCTCCTGTTGCTCCTGTTGCTCCCGTTGCTCCCGTTGCTCCTGTTGCTCCCTTCAAATTTAACGGAGTTCCCCATCCCGAAGTGGTTTTAGGTCCGTACAACCTGCTGGTGGATTTGTCCAAATACATATCGCCCACCTTTCCCAATGTGGCTGTAGGTGCGCCGTTTCCGCTGTAAAACATTCCACCGTCTTTGCCGGCAGCTCCGGCAATTCCCTGAATTCCCTGAGGACCCTGTGCTCCTTGAGGCCCGGTCTCACCGATTGGGCCTTGCTCACCTTCACATCCTGCCATTGCAAAGGCAATGTACATTAATAACATAATCCAAAAATTTGTTCTTGTTTTTGCTTCCATTTTTTTGATTTTTTAAATGTTAAACTTAATTATAAATTATCTGTCGGTATTTTGTCGATATTTCTCATCTTCACAAAGGAGTGCCATGAACAACTTATCTGTATATCCGCTTTTTAATTTCGGACAAGAATGTCTCGAATGCAAAAATATAATAGTTGTGTGCGGAAATTTTAGGACTATTTTGACAAAAATTTGGACTCTGCGCGCATTAATACAAATTAACATTGTAATTAGGAAAGCTATATTTATTGCGAACTATTGATTATAAAATATTTATATTTGAAAATAGATTTTTTTACAAAAAATCATGAAAAAAACGTTCAATATATAAAATTCTATCTTGATTGAATATTCTGAATTCTTTTTGAAATCTGTTGAAAATTTCCTCATTAGAATTGAAAAGTTATTATGAAATAATCTTATTTCATTTTGTTTTATTATTTTTGCGGCGGAAAATCGATTTTATCTATTTTATGAGCCAAATCTTAGGTGTTTTTCGCCGTCCACATCCGGGATATGCTAATTTTAAAGTTTACTTTAAGATTTGTACTTCAATTGCTGTAGGTGTTTTTCTAGTGCTTAGTATTTTACAACCATTTAATTTAGGCGATAGGAATATCCTGGGAAATCCTTTTCTAACGGCATTGCTCTATGCAGGAGGGTCGTATATTACCATGTTAATTAATTTTTTTTGGCTCAGGTTATTTCCCCGGTTCTTCATAGATGAAAATTGGACATTGGGCAGGGAAGTACTCATGATTATCTATCAAATGATGAGTATTGCCTCAACCATATGGCTGATAAACTATCTCAGGAATACTGCATCGCCCACTATTGATGGGTACTTTGGTATGTTGCGGACAGTGATATCTGTGGGTCTCTTTCCTTACCTGATTGTGTTGTTAGTAAGACATATGTATCTTATGAAGAGGAGGTTACAGAAGGCAGCAAAAATGAATATCGGCTTAATGCTAAATGATAAAGAAACCTTGTCCGGATACCCAATCCAATATGTTAACCTTGAAAGACTTATTAAACCCATTGATATTAAAACTTTTCTTTCTGCAGAATCGAAAGGAGATTATCTATTGGTGAATATTTCCAAAAATGGAAAAATAGAGGAGTTAACGGTTAACAAGACCCTTGATGAATTCGAATCGGATAACTCTCACTTTGATCAACTTTTCAGGTGTCACAAAGAGTTCCTGATAAATAAGAATAGAATCATATGGGTGGAGGGGAACGCCGCGGGCTACAAACTTCTGCTCCATCCTGATCTGCCGGCCGTAAATGTGTCAAGGGAAAAAATAGAAGAATTAACGGAGAGAATGTATATCACTAAATTTTCTTAATTATCCGAATAGGATTTTCTTTTCATTTGTACCTTAAGCTGCTCTAAAATACTTTTAAATAATTTTCACTAAGTTATATTGCTAATTCTTATATATTTGTAGTGTATTTACCAGACAGGATCAATGGTGAGAATCGTGTTTTTGTTTTATGCCCAGGCAGCTGACTGTATTATCGACAACCATACGCGTGTCGATCAACAGGATTGAAATAAAAGATGAATCACTGAAATATCAAATTAATAATCCGCAGAGTGTTTTTAGTAGGAGTGCAAGCAAAAGGAATGGGATTAATGAGTAGTGCAGCTACAACAGATTTGATGTGCAAGATATAAGGAATATTATCAAACAAAATGGAGTGCAAACAAAGGTTAAGTTAGAGAAGGTGAAATCTCTTCCTCACAAAATAGATCTCGGAAATTAAAAAGTCGGCTACTATTGAAAAAATAAAAAATTCTTTCCAATCATGTAGTGCTGATTAAAGTCAGGTAAAGCACTTCGAAAACAGTTTAATCACGAATTATGATCAAAAAAAATATATTTAAGCGAATATTTATTGTCTTTTTGTTGGTTGCTAGTATTGGTGGATGTAGTACATCTGATAAAAAGTCGATTGAGCCAGTCAAGTATTCCAATCCTTTACCGGTTGCCTTTGGCGATCCGTTTATTCTGTCGGCTTCCGATGGAAAATACTATATGTATGGGACAGGAGGAGTTGAAAAGGGTTTTGGTGCCTACAGTTCTGATAATTTGGTTGATTGGCAATTTGAAGGGCAGGTCTATCCAGGTGATACTCCCGGGTCGTGGACACTGAAAAATTATTGGGCACCAGAAGTGTATGAAATAGACGGCAAATATTATATGTTTTTCAGTGCCGATTGGAAAGTGAATCCTACCAACGAACTCGAAAACTTCCGTATCGGTGTGGCAATTGCTGATAAACCGACCGGACCTTTCAAAGAGGTATCTGATAAACCGTTGTTCGATCCCGGCTATCCCATTATTGATGCTAATATTTTGCAGAAAAACGGTAAAACTTACTTATATTATTCGCGTTGCTGTTATAAAAATCCCGTTGAGAGTGAAGTAGCTGATTGGGCACGCGCACAAAATCTTTTTAAAGAAATTGAAGAAAGTTGGGTTTATGGAGTTGAAATATCCAATGATTTCACGTCTATTATCGGGGAGCCTGTGCTGTTATTACAACCGCCTACTAAAATGAATAATCCTCAAACCGAGTGGGAAAGCCGTTCTGTTACGAGCGGTGAAGTGAATCGTCGTTGGACAGAAGGTTCTTTTGCCTTTGAACACAATGATAAGATCTATATGATGTATTCAGCCAATTTTTTTGGTGGAAAAAATTACGCCGTCGGATATGCTGTATCTGATGATCCGTTAGGTCCGTTCGAGAAAGCAGAAAATAATCCGGTATTGGAGAAAAATATTGATAGCGGGGGCGAAGTTACGGGAACCGGACACAATATGATGTTTTTCTCAAAGAGCGGTGATAAAATGTACACAGTATATCATGGTCGTACGGAAAAGACAGGTGATGAGAGAGTAGTTTTTATCGATGAAATGAGAATTGACGATAACGGTATCCTTACTATTGATGGACCATCGACATCAGAAAAAGAATTGTAACAGAATATGAAAACATTTTCAATAGAAGAGCAGGAACGCATCGAAGCGGTTATACGTTCGTGCAAGGTATGTTTCGTGGGTATGGCCGATGAGGAAGGCCGTCCGTATGTTTTGCCGATGAACTTCGGTTATGAAGATGGAATTATCTATCTTCATTCCGCGCAAGAAGGGCGTTCTATACGAACGATGGATAAAAACCCACAAATCTGTGTGACGTTTTGCTCTGAACCCGAGCTGATCCGTCAGCATCCCGATGTGGCGTGCAGTTATAGAATGAAAGCCGGAAGTGTTATCTGCGAGGGGAGAGTAGAGTTTGAGGACAATTTTGCTGAAAAGGAAAAGGCGCTTAGTATTATCATGCGTCAGTATGTGGATAAAAAATTCACCTATTCCGTTCCGGCAGTGAACAACGTGAAGATCTGGAGACTCCCAATCGATACAGTAGGCGCAAAAGAATTTGGTATTATGAAACCGGGAAGTATTTCGTATAAAGATCAGGCAGAGTTTTAAATTTCAAAAATAGATTAAACGTTTTCGGTAAACTTTTATCTATATGAAGACGTTAAGAAAGAACATTTTAAAATCACAACTATATACAACAATAAAAAATGAGAAAATTAATAGCAATAATCGCCGTTTTCGGCATTGTATTTTCTGCGATGGCAACAGAGCCTCAGGTTAAAAAAACAGTGAAACCCATCGTTTTGAATAAAACGAGTTTTGCTGAAAAGGTATTCGACTACAACAATGAATCTGAATGGAAATACAAAGGCGACAAGCCTGCTATTATCGACTTCTGGGCTGCGTGGTGTGGACCATGCAAACAGGTTGCCCCCGTTTTAGATGAGTTGGCTGCAGAATATGATGAAGAAATTTACGTTTATAAAGTGAACGTAGATGAAGAAGCAGAACTTGCCCGCGCTTTTGGTATTCAAAGTATCCCGACGATACTTTACGTGCCTATGTCCGGAACCCCGCAAGGAATTTTAGGTGCTGCGCCTAAAAGTCAACTTAAAAAAGCAGTTGACACTATCCTTTTGAACAAGGATGATGAAAAATAACCGAGAATGCTTATAACAAGTCTGCAGAATCCGGCGATAAAAAATATTGTCAAGTTATCGAAAAACAGAGAAAGACAACAACAGCACCTTTTTGCGATAGAAGGTGCCCGTGAGTTGTCGCTGGCATTGCAGAGCAATTACACCGTTGAATCGGTGTACGTTTGCCGGGAAATGTTTGAGAAAACAAAGTACCCTCATGTGCTGACCTCAATTGATGAGAAAAACATTTTCGATATTTCATCACAAGTTTTCGAGAAAGTTGCCTATCGTGAAAATTCCGATGGAATAGTGGCATTGGCGAAACCCAAGTCACATACACTCGAAAACCTGAACCTAACTGAAAATCCGTTTGTAATTATTTTAGAAGCGGTAGAGAAACCCGGGAACATGGGTGCAATTCTCCGCACAGCAGACGCTGCCGCCGTGAATGCTGTTATTGTGTGCGATCCGCAAACCGATCTTTATAATCCAAATGTGGTGCGCTCAAGCGTGGGTGGGATATTTACTGTACAGACAGCCGTATGTACTTCGGAAGATGCTGCAGCGTGGCTGAGAACCAATAAAATAACATCATATGCTGCTGAGTTGGAAGCAGCAGAATTTTACCAGGATATAGATTTCACTCAACCATCGGCTATTGTGATGGGAACTGAAGCCGAAGGCTTAACCAATTTCTGGCTTGAAAATGCAACAAAGCGAATCAAAATCCCGATGCGCGGGAAAATTGATTCGCTCAATGTATCTGTATCAACTGCTGTGCTTACATTCGAAGCTATGCGGCAGCGCGGGTTTTAGTGCTTATTTTTTCACTTCTTCTGCGGAGGCTTTTTCTGCCGTCAATATCATATTCCGTTGCGACTTCATCAGACTAACCGATTGAAGAACAATTGTCTTAGTCTCGTTGAGAATATTCATGAACAAAATGCTGTTTCTTGTGCTGCATTCCTTTTCTTTTACTCTTCGAATCTGTTTTTTAGTAAGTTTCGCACACTGATCAATTATTTCGTCCCGGATGTCGATTATGGAGTTAAAATTAGAGTAATCACCTTTTTCCATCATGTCTATGAAGGTTTTGTACATGTTGGTTACTTTCTTGCTCAAGCCTTCCAAATCTTCTTCTTGATCATCGTTGAACCCTTTATGATTGTTCTCGATATAAAGCGAACTGTCGGAGGTAATTACACGTAGTGCCTTAGATATTTCATACGTATAATCCACGATCTGAACATATTCCTGCTCAATATCCAACTCTTTCAGCGTGATAGACTGAATGGTGGGAACCACTTCGTATGTACGTTTATCTTTGTATTTTCTGTATAGATCATCAGCTCTCAATGAAATCTTTCGTAATGAATTTCGATTCTCATCTTTGAGACCCTTGATATTTTTGTGATAAATGTCAAGCATCGATCTTATGGAGTCACGTACTTCTGTGGTTGAAGTTTTCACAATTCCCGATTCATCTTCCAGAATAACAGCTTGAGCAGCTTCGTTAGACTTACGTTTTTTGTGAAATTTAGAAGATTTGTAGAGAAGGAACATAACCAAGGCAAACATCATGAAAACGGCAACTTTTCCGCCCCACGCAAGTATTGCGGCTACCAAACCAGCAACTGTAAACGCAACAATAGCAGTAATAAACCAACCTCCGATAACAGTCAAAACTCCCGTTATCCTGTAAACGGCGCTTTCGCGTCCCCAGGCACGGTCGGCTAGTGATGTGCCCATGGCTACCATAAATGTTACATAAGTGGTGGATAATGGAAGTTTTAACGACGTGCCCAACGCAATCAGCATAGCTGCAATAGTCAGGTTTACCGATGCGCGGATTAAATCGAAAGACCTTCCGCTGTCTGCCGTTGTGTCATCGGGAATAACAAACCGACTGTTGATTTTATTCCGCATCGAAGTTGTCACCAATCTGTTCATGGCTTTATTTGCATCAACTCCCCAACGAACCAGTGAGCGTGAGAGTGGCGTGGATGAAAATCTCTCCAATCCGGTTCCCTGACGTCCCAAATTAACCTCGGTTTCCGTAACCGATTTCGCTTTTTTAGAGAACCATAAAGCTGCTACCATTACTAAGCCGGCAGCGAGAAGCATTCTAAAATCCGCTTTCACAGGCCCGTTAAGTGAATCCATATACAATGTGTCGAGAGAGCCGCCTGCGGCAAAGGTTGCACTTGCATGTTTGAAAGCGTCCAATCCTGCGAGCGGAACACCGATAAAGTTTACGAGGTCGTTGCTGGCAAAAGCAAGAGCAAGAGCCATTGTCCCCACTAAAACAATAATTTTTAAGATATTTATCCTGAAAACAAATTGCAATACAGCCATAATTACCGTCCACCCTGCAAAAGTTAGCAAGAGTGATTTTGCCATATCAGCTTCAATAAGTTCCAGGAAATCGGTTACCACAAACGGGCTGCCCTTTAACCCCTTAAACACAATGAAGTAAGTCATTGCTGTAAGTGCAAACCCACACCAAATTGCGCCTAAGTACATAAAGGATTTTTTGTATTTAAACGAGAAAATTATTCTCGTTAAAAACATCACTAAGCTACCCACCACAAAAGCAATGGCTATAGAAACAAAAATTCCTGAAATAATGGCTAATGCTTTACCACTGTTGATGTATTCAACAATGTCACCACCTTGTGCCTGCCAGATGCTGAAAAGCGCAACGGCAACTGCAGCTCCCAATAATTCGAAAACCAGCGAAACGGTAGTTGAAGTGGGTAACCCCAGTGAATTGAAGACATCAAGAAGGATAACATCCGTGAGCATAACAGCAAGAAACAATACCATTATGTTTTTAAACGAGAACATTTCAGGATGAAAAACGCCACTTCGGGCAATTTCCATCATCCCGCTTGAAAATAATGTTCCAAGCATAACACCCACAGATGCCACTGTGAGAATTACCCACAATGGTGCTACTTTTGAACCAATACTTGAGTTGAGAAAATTTACGGCGTCGTTGGCAACGCCAACAGTTAAATCGAGTACTGCTAACCCCAGCAGTATGATTACGATAATTAGGTAAATTGGATCCATGAAAATTTTAATTTGGCCACTCTATGGAGCAAAATATCAATTCTTCTTTTTTTATTTTTGTGCAAAATTAATGAAAGATTTTCTT
>DCEG01000090.1 GCA_002316835.1 Bacteroidales bacterium UBA1035
AAATTAACGCAACGCTACTATTCTCACAAATATAATATGCGGATGAGCATTTGATACTTTTTAGTGAAAGATTTTTTTAAGAACAATCTATTTCTACTCCTTTTGTTATAATTTTGATTCTATTTTACAAATAATATGCTTAACCGGATCAATATTGATGCGACAAATAAGAGATTAACCAAATCATTTTCTTATGGATACTGTTATTTTCGATTTTTTTTGTTTATAACAATTGAAGAATATAGTTTCAAATGGGAAGGGAATTTATGTAAAACACTGTCTTTTTTCAACAAAAAACATAACGTTTAATTTAATTAACATAGAATTAATGGAATTATTGCTTATTTTGCTGTTTCATTTGGGATAAGAATAAATGGGCAAAATTATTGCGCTGGCAAACCAGAAAGGTGGCGTTGGAAAAACCACAACCACTATTAATTTAGCAGCATCACTGGCTGCTTTAGAGAAAAATGTACTTGTTGTTGACGCCGATCCGCAGGCAAATGCTTCGTCGGGATTGGGCATCGATATCCGAACGATTAAAAATACGGTTTACGAAGGGTTAATCGCCAAGTGTAAACCTACCGATGCCGTTATGAAAACGCCATTCGAGAATATCGATATCATTCCGTCACACATCAACTTGGTGGGAGCGGAGCTGGAAATGGTACAGATGGATAATCGAGAAAAGCGCTTGCGCGACTTGCTAAATCCGCTTCGGGAGAAATATGATTATATCCTTATCGACTGTTCGCCATCGCTTGGTATCATTACCGTAAACGCATTAACTGCATCCGATTCTATCATTATTCCTGTTCAATGTGAATATTTTGCACTCGAAGGATTAAGCAAATTGCTGAATACTATTAAAATAATAAAATCGAAGTTGAATACAAGGCTCGAGATTGAAGGTTTTGTACTCACTATGTACGATTCCCGTTTACGGTTACACAATCAAATATACGAAGAAGTAAAGAGTCACTTTAAAGAACTGGTTTTCAACACGGTTATTCAAAGAAATATTACACTAAGCGAATCACAGAGCCACGCAAAACCTGCTCTTATGTATGATGCCGGATCGCGTGGAGCCATCAATCATATGCAACTGGCACAGGAATTAATTGAAAAAAATACTTAACTTTGGCGTTTCAGAAAGATGACAGACACTAAACTAAACATTCAACATCTATCATCTGATATTTAATAATATGGGTAAAAAAAACGCATTAGGAAGAGGCTTAGACGCACTTATTACTTATAATGAAGGTGAATCACAAGGCTCTACATCTATCAGTGAAATAGAACTTTCGAGAATATTTCCTAATCCCGATCAACCGCGTCGTGTTTTCGATGAAGAATCGCTGGAAGAGCTGGCAGCATCCATTCGTAAAATAGGGCTGATTCAGCCGGTGACGTTGCGTCGCGAAGACGGTGACTCATACCAAATCATCGCAGGAGAGCGTCGTTACAGAGCATCACTTAAAGCCGGTCTTACTTCAATTCCTGCTTACATAAAAGCTGCCGATGATGATGAATTAATGGAAATGGCTTTGGTGGAAAACATTCAGCGTGAAGATCTTAACTCTATCGAAATTGCCCTCGCCTACCAAAATCTTATCGATTCCCTTTCGCTCACCCAGGAACAGTTGAGCGAAAGAGTAGGAAAGAAACGAACTACAATCACTAATTACTTACGATTGCTGAAACTTCCTGCTGAAGTGCAGATGGGAGTGAAAGACAAAAAAATAGATATGGGACACGCCCGTGCATTGGTCACGATGAACGATCCCGTGGCTCAACTTTCTCTTTACAATCTTATTCTGGAAGATGGCTTATCAGTTCGCAAAGTTGAAACCATCGTGCGTGATTATTCAGACGGGAAACCGCTCGCCGGAAAAACCGACAAGAAGGAAGAGAGAAAACAGAGCAAAACACAGAGAAGATCGATTGCTGATGATTTCGATGCACTGAAACAGCACTTATCCAATTATTTCAAAACTGATGTTCAATTCAACTACAACAAAAGCGGAAAAGGAAAAATCACCATCCCTTTTTCGTCTACCGAAGACTTGGAGCGGATTATCGGTATGTTTGATACAATGAAGAAGTAATATTTATGCTGAGATATCGGAACATTGTTTGCATATTATTTGTCAGTGCCGCCTTTCCATTAATGGCGCAGCAAAACACGGTTCCACAGCAACCCGACTCGATAAAGGTAAAGGTAGACTCAACGATAACACTGCAAACGGATTCAGTGAAAATAGAAGCAGAAAATATCGTTTTATCCCGACCACCTGACTCCGTGGTAATTGTACCATCGGAGGGTGTACAAACCGCAGAAAAAAAAATTTTCAAACCCGATCCCAAAAAAGCAGTTCTTTATTCGGCTATTTTTCCGGGATTGGGGCAGATATACAACCGGAAGTATTGGAAACTACCCATACTTTACGGTGGATTTGTAGGACTTTCTTATGCTATATCCTGGAACAACGGACATTATCAGGATTATTTTGAGGCTCAAAAAGCTTTATTGGACGATGATCCACAGAATGACCTTGTCTGGCAAAAACTGCTCCCTTACGGTATGGATCCTGCAACTGCCGACAAAAACTGGTTTGCAGGAGTTTTGAAAGACAGAAAGAATTATTTCCGTTACTACCGGGATTTCAGTATAATTTTAACCGCGGCGCTTTACGGTCTTGGAATTGTAGATGCATACGTGGATGCTCAATTGTTTGAGTTCGACGTAAGTCCAGACTTATCAATGCGTGTGGAGCCGGTAATTTTCAAAAAGGCAGATTCAAATTACCTGGCAAATTCTTACGGATTCAGATGCAGCTTTAGTTTTTAATATCACAACCGGAAGCTCTTTGCGAGTTTCACTGAAAAAGAACGAATGAAAAAGTTTTTTTTGATCCTGTTTTCGTGTGCAATAATGGTTGCAACAAGCGCTTTTGCACAAGAAAATTCGCAACAAAACAAAAACAATATTCAGGATAACTCCATTGTTGCACCCGAAAGTATGAACGAACATCTGGCTACTTTACTACACGAGTGGCAGATCGATTTCTCAAAATCGAATAACAAATGCAGTCAAGGCTCTAACGTGTTGTTTCACGATAGTGTATACACTAAACGTTTGTTCGACATGCCCACCGAGATGGAACTGTCGTTCAATCAGGTAGTGAAGCAATATATCGATATGTATGCCAACCGCAGACGTGATATGGTGGGATATATGCTTACCATTGGTGAATATTATTTCCCTATGTTCGAGGAAGCACTCGATAAATACGGTTTACCGCTGGAGTTGAAATATCTGCCGGTCATCGAGTCTGCTCTTAATCCTGTAGCTGTTTCCAGAGTTGGTGCTACCGGACTGTGGCAATTTATGCTAAGAACAGGACAAGGTTACGGACTTCAGGTAAACAGTTTGGTTGATGAACGTCGTGATCCGCACAAATCCACCGAAGCAGCAGTACGATATCTGAAAGATTTATACGCTATATACGGCGACTGGAATTTAGTTATTGCTGCTTATAATTGTGGGCCGGGCAACGTAAATAAAGCTATTGCCCGAAGCGGTGGAAAAAAAGATTACTGGCAGATATATTACAATTTGCCGCGCGAAACAAGAGGTTATGTGCCTGCTTTTATTGCAGCCAATTATATTATGAATTTCTACAACAAACATAATATTTGCCCCATACAATCATTTCAGGATATGACCGCACTCGATACGGTGCATGTGGACAATCAACTTCATTTTAATCAAATATCCGAAGTACTGAATATTCCGGTAAGTGATATTCGTCGATGGAATCCACAATTTAAAAAAGACATGGTTCCAGGTAATTATCAGAGCTATGCATTGGTATTGCCAACCAATAAGGTTTATGCATTCCTGGAGAAAAAAGATGAGATAACAAATTACCGCAGAAATGATTTTATCACACATCGTGAAAACACCGATAGGTATCTGGCATCGACAGGGTCCTCCGTTTCGGGAAACTCTGCAAACGTTTATTATAGGGTGAAGAGAGGAGATAATCTTTCGAAGATTGCTTCACGACACCGAACAACTGTTGCTCAATTACGGTCGTGGAACAACTTAAGGTCAACCCGAATTTCTGTAGGTAAAAGTCTTATTGTTGGAAAAAGAGCGGTTGCTCCGCCCGCTGCTCCACAGCAGACCGAAACCCTGGTTGCACAGCAAAATACAAATTCGGAAACAGAAACCATTACCAAAACAGTGAATGAGTACTATCGGGTACGTAGCGGTGACAACTTAGGCAAAATAGCTCAGAAAAACAGAGTGACGGTAACCCAACTGAAATCGTGGAATGGATTGAAATCAGATAGAATTTCAGTGGGGAAGAGTTTAGTGGTACGCAAGAAAACCGTTAAAGTTGAACAACCCAAACCTGTGCAACAAGTAGCTGAAACGCCTACACAACCCAAAGAAAGTTCCAGTGTTATATCCAATTATCTGAAAAGTCAGCTGGAAGGTACCGACTCGGGTGATACAGAAGTAGTAACCGATACTTCAACCGAAAATGAGTAAGTAAATATTGTATAATCTTTTATTGTTAAATTAATATCTCAGCATTATGAACCTGCTTGAACAGCTGAAGACCTACACACAGGTAGTTGCGGATACAGGTGATTTTTCTTCGATAGAGATTTATCAACCTGTTGATGCTACAACAAATCCATCGCTAATCTATGCCGCATCGCAAGATGATAAGTATAAACATTTAATTGACGATGCAATTGATTTTGCAAAAAAATCGTCATCCGATAAATCGGAACAACTTTCCAAAGCGATGGACAAATTGGCCGTAAATTTTGGATTGGAAATTTTAAAAATAGTTCCCGGCAGGGCTTCTACAGAAGTAGATGCTCGCTTGTCATTCGATACGGAAGCCACCATTATCAAAGCCCGTGAAATTATCGGGTTATATAAATCAGCCGGAATTTCCCGCGAGAGAGTACTGATAAAAATCGCTTCAACATGGGAAGGAATCAAAGCAGCAGAAGTTGTGGAGAAAGAAGGAATACGCTGTAACCTGACACTACTTTTCTCGCAGGCACAAGCTATTGCCTGTGCCGAAGCGGGTGTTCGGTTAATTTCTCCTTTCGTGGGAAGAATTCTTGATTGGCACAAAAAAGATCGTGGCGTATCCGAAATTCCGGCAGTGGAAGATCCCGGAGTAATTTCGGTGACCAATATTTTCAATTACTACAAGAAGTTTGGTTATCCCACACAAGTGATGGGTGCCAGTTTCCGCAACATTGGTGAAATTTGTGAGTTGGCTGGCAGCGATTTGCTTACTATCTCTCCATCATTGCTGAAAGAACTGGAAGCAACCGAAGGCATACTAACTAAAAAACTGGATGCGGACAAAGCAAGTGAAATGGATATAGAAAAAATAACCATTGATGAAAAAACTTTCCGATGGATGATGAACGAAGATGCTATGGCTACCGAAAAATTAGCCGAAGGTATCCGCAACTTTACCAAAGATTTAATTAAACTGGAAAAGCAGATCGAAAAGTTATTATGAAAAGATCTGTTCTCAGATTGTATAAAAAGCGGCTGTTGCCGCTTTTTTCGTTTCAATAAAGGATGCTTTGCAGCATGCAACACTGCCGCATGATGCCATTGTGTTGTATTAAGTAATGTTGAAAAAGAAGTTGGTGTTTTTACAATAAGCTGTAAAATATATGTATCCTGCTATTGTCCCCTTAAGATAAGGAAATGAGCGGAGGAGTTGTGATTTTAAATCATCTAATTAACTCATAACCCCTCCCCGCCTATCTGCGGCACTCCCCTGCCCCTCTCTAAATCTCTCCCCACAAGGGAGAGACTTGCGGACAGCGGTTGATTATATTAGCCCAGTATCTTTACCCTTATGGGGGAAGTTAGAAGTGAGCTGGGAGAGTTAGGGCAGGTAATTCTTCAATAAACTACACCAACTTATTTTTTCCACACACATTAAATAGGTTCTTATATAGAAAAACAATATCTTTGTAAAAATGCAACTTTAGCACACTTCAACCTCGAAGTTAACAAAACTGCGCGTAAGTTAACAGACTTCATCATTGAAGCTGTTAAAACATAGGAGAGTTTAACTTACTTCATCTTAGAAGCGGCTTAAACAACGAGATGATTATCGAACTTCGTATTTGAAGTCGGTAAAATAGGATTATGATTTGTGAACTTCATGCCCGAAGCACAGGAAACAAATCGTTTTATGGGGAACCATACGTGAATAATACAGTAAAACTTTAAAAAAACAACTACAATGAAGACATCTTTTCGTTATTCTTCCAATGCCGAAGTAAGCGGCATTACCCTCGATGTACTCAACATCAGTAAACAAAGTTCAGCACCCGGAATTGCAGAGAATCCACTGTTGAAAGCAGTAGAAGACACGCACGCGCCTTTTCATCAGGCAGTGCTCAGGGAGCCGACCACTAAGGTGGGAAAAGAGCTGACTAAACGCAACCGTAAACGCATTAAAATGGCAAACGCGTTGAGGGGGCTGTTGCGCCAAATTACAAAGTTCAGTAACACCACGCGTTCCGAACCCGCCGAAGCTATTTTGAAAGAATGGGATAAACTGATAAACCCAACATCGGGAAACGACTACGATGAGGTAAGCGCCTATATGAGCAAACTTATTGCCTTGTTGAAGTCGGAATCCCTGCAACCCCATTTCACGCTCCTGAGTTTGGCCGACGCAGTT
Source organism: Bacteroidales bacterium UBA1035 (assembly GCA_002316835.1). Classification (GTDB taxonomy): domain Bacteria; phylum Bacteroidota; class Bacteroidia; order Bacteroidales; family Dysgonomonadaceae; genus Petrimonas. The sequence goes on from DCEG01000090.1 coordinate 6,756, forward strand.
ACCGACGTGGAAACTGCCGAAACCGATTTTCAAACCCTTTATATGGAGCAAACACGCGCCAATGCCGAGTTGCGCCTTCAGGGTTCGGCCACGCAGCATCGTCCGGCAGTTGAAAAAGCATTGGGCAACTACCTCAAATTCATTACCGTTATGCGCGGTCAACCGGGCTACGATGTGCTTTATTCCAAACTGAACGAAGCAATCAAAACGGCCAAAAAAGCCTCCAAAAAACAGACACCCGAAGAAGAGGGAACGGTTGAGTAGTTTTGAGGTATGAGTTTTGAGTTCTGAGACCTTTGCCAAAGTTTCCGCCGAAAGGCGGACAAGTGGAACTTTGGCAAAGGTTTTTAAAATTTTTGTGCTTTTGGAGCCTTAACAACATCATTCTTGCCACACAATGCAACCGTGCGGCAGCATGGGAGTTAGTACAAACATTCGTAAACGCGCACCATGGCAACAATAAAAATAGATATCAAATAGGATGAAAATCAAATATTTCATGTTACTTTGCGATAATAGAATAAAATTAGTTTACGCACATTATAAACTTCGCATTTACGAATGTTGTATCTTTGTTGCGTAAATAATACGTTGTG
>DCEG01000020.1 GCA_002316835.1 Bacteroidales bacterium UBA1035
GCATTGAACGATGATGAGAAGATAAAAGAATTGGGTTTCGATGAAAATACACTGGTTGCCATGTTTATTCCGAACACATACGAAGTATATTGGGATACGAGTGTGGATAATCTGCTCAGCCGAATGAAAAAAGAATACGAGCGTTTTTGGAACGACGATAGAAAAAGAAAAGCTGAAAATATTGGATTATCTCCTGTTCAGGTTTCTACGCTGGCATCAATTGTGGAAGAAGAAGCTACTTATTCTGACGAATATCCGATTGTGGCGGGACTTTATTTGAACCGGTTGAAAAAAGGAATGCGCCTCGAAGCTGACCCGACTGTAAAGTTTGCCGTGGGCGATTTTTCGTTACGACGTATTTTGTTCCGTCACCTGGAAGTGGAATCACCTTATAACACTTATAAAAACACAGGATTACCTCCCGGCCCGATAAGAATTCCATCCATCAAAGCCATTGACGGAACACTTTCTCCACAGAGTCACAATTATCTGTTTATGTGCGCCAAAGACGACTTGTCAGGCAGGCATAATTTTGCAATAACTCATGCGGAGCATGCGCGCAACGCGGCGCGATATCAGCAGGCGCTGAACCAGAAAGGGATCTATTAAAACCCGATTTCGTCCGGATGAATGCCGGTACGGTAATTTTTATCGAGAGAATTGATTAGCCGCACCTCTTCCGGTGTGAGTTTAAAATCGAAAATATCGAGATTGGCTGCCTGTCGCTCTCTGTTTGACGATTTAGGTATGGCAACTACTCCACGTTCCATATTCCACCTCAACACCACCTGAACTGCTGTTTTCCCATACTTCTCGCCTATTCCCTTCAATATATTCTCTTCGAGAAGCGGAACTTTACTGCTCCCCAACGGACTCCATGCCTCACATACGATGGTGTTATCGTCGCAAAATTCAACCAAATCATCCAGTACCACGTAAGGGTGCATTTCAACCTGATTTACCGCCGGCAAAACGTTTGCTTCATCCAGAATTTCTTCCAGGTGATGCTGCAAATGGTTGCTTAATCCGATGGCTTTAGCCTTATCCGATGTGTATATTTTCTCCATCTCACGCCAGGTAGAAACAAGTTTACCTTTCACAGGCCAATGCACCAGATAAAGATCGATATAATCAATATCCAGCAGTTGCATACTTCTGTCGAATGCCTGCGGAATTTCATCTTTTAAAATATCGTCACCCCATAGCTTGGTAGTCACAAAAATATCCTCGCGTGGTATTCCACTTTCGCGAATAGCCTTTCCGATCGGAGCTTCGTTCACATACAAAGCAGCAGTATCGATATGCCTGTAACCCAGATCCAGAGCTGTTCTTATGACATCATAAACATCTTTGTCAGTTTTCCCGATTCTATAGGTTCCTAAACCCAACATCGGTATTTCAATTCCATTATTTAATAAAGCATGTTCCATTCTCATACGTTTTTCAATCGTCTTTTCACGTTTTCCTTATCCTTGTATATCTGTTCAACAAGCTTTGCCATCGTATCAAATCTTTCATCTCCGCGAATGAAGTCGATAAACTCAACGGTCAATGACTCGTTGTATAAATCTCCATCAAAATCAAAGATATTTACTTCAACACTAATTTCAGCACCATTCTGCAATGTCGGACGGGTACCGATATAAAGCATCCCCTGATACTCTTCACCCTTGAAATGAACCAAAACAGCGTAAACTCCCAGCAAGGGAACCACTTTGTATTTTTCCCATGCCTTCACATTGGCCGTTGGAAAACCAATGGTACGCCCCACCTGATAGCCTTCAACAATTTTACCGGACAAGGTGTAATTGTAAGTCAACAAGTGATTTGCTTTCTCAATTTCACCTGCCATAAGTAATCTGCGGATCCGTGAAGAACTCACATCTTCTTCGTCTACTCGCATTTCTGTAGCCAGAATAATGTTCATACCCACGGCTTTGCCATATAATACATATTTTGCAATACCTTCTTCGCGGTTATGCCCGAAACGATGATCATAACCTACCAGCATCGTGTGTACGTGTATTTTTTCTTTCAGAATCTGAGTGATAAACTCATTTGCCGTTAACTTCGATAATTCTGTGGTAAAGGGCAGGCTGATACAATAATCGATCCCTGTCGTTGCTAATTGCTCCAGCTTCTCATCGTACCCGCATAACAGTTTAGGTTGATAATCGGCCTGAAGAACTTTTCTGGGATGAACCGGGAAAGTAATAATGCCAGAAGGTAGTCCCAACCGTTTTGCTTCGGCTTTAACCTGGTCTATCAAATGCCGGTGTCCAATGTGAACTCCGTCGAAAAAGCCAAGTGTAGCCACTACTTCGGACAATCCGGTTATGTTTTTGTATGTTAAATCAATGACTTGCAAAATTTCTTCTTTTGTGAGTAATCTTAACGCTTGAACTTAGTTTTTGGTTTTTGTCATTTAACAAAAGACCCCGAAACAGCAAATTTCGAGGTCTGGTTCAATCCATTTTATGGTTCAAATTACATTGAATTTTTTAAATACTTTCTCTATATGCTCCACAGCATAATCAATCTGTTCGTACGTGTGCGTTGCCATAAGCGAGAATCGGATCAATGTTTCATCGGGTGCAACTGCAGGTGATACAACAGGATTCAGAAAGATATTATGTTCTTCAAAAAGAAGTTTAGTGATCATAAATGTTTTGTCGTTATCCCTGACGTAAAGCGGGATTATAGGCGTAGATGTGGGCCCAACTTCGAATCCCCGGTCTTTGAATTGCTGAATGGTGTAGTACGTGAGTTCCCATAAGTTTTTGATCCTTTCCGGCTCTGAACGCAGAATATCCAATGCGGCAGATGCAGCGGCAGTGGCTGCCGGTGTGATGCTTGCGCTGAAAATATACGTACGCGCGTTGTGACGTAAGAAATTAATTGTGTGATAATCTCCCGCGATGAATCCGCCGATAGAAGCAAGCGATTTGCTGAAAGTGCCCATAATGAGATCCACATTGGGAAGCAATCCAAAATGATCAGCGGTACCTTTACCATTATATCTTTGTCCCAGGACGCCCAATCCGTGTGCTTCATCCACCATTATGTTGGCATTGTACTTTTTAGCAAGCTTTACAATACCCGGCAAATCGGCCAGATCACCTTCCATACTAAATACACCATCCACCACTATAAGCTTCACCTTATTCGGATCGCAACGTTTCAGTTGTCTTTCAAGCGAAACCATATCGTTGTGACGGAATTTAAATTTGGTGGAGAACGAAACACGCGTTCCTTCAATAATAGATGCATGATTCCTCTCGTCCCAAAGTATGTAGTCTTCACGGCCGGTAACGGCACCCAAAACACCTTCGTTTACGGTAAATCCCGTGGAAAAAACTATCGCATCATCTTTCCGCAAGAAATTTGCAAGTTTACGCTCCAGTTCGATATGAATATCCAGCGTTCCATTCAAAAAACGGGAACCGGCCATACCTGTACCGTATTTTTTTGTGGCTTCCACAGCCGCTTCTTTTACTTTCGGATGATTGGTAAGTCCCAAATATGCGTTAGAGCCAAACATCAGCACTTTCTTACCATTTATGATAACTTCAGTGTCCTGATCGCTCTCGATAACCCTGAAATACGGATAGATACCTGCCGCTTTAAACTTTTGCGGGGCGTCGTATTTCATCATTTTCTCTTTTAACAGATCCATCAGATAAAATTTAAAAATGAGTTTGATATTTTATCTATTCACAATAAAATCAAGCCACAAAGATACGAATAATTCTTAGAATGTGAATTTGAGAAGAACAAATATCAGCACAAATTAAAGCAGCTGATAATAAGGTATTTAAAAGCAAATATCTCTGCTTTAAGAATATTTATCGGACAGTGCAAAAAAAACGGGGCGGTATAAACATTTTTAGGAGAAAAGCGTTTAACAAGATAGAATTAACAAATCATTTAAAAAAACTAACACAATGGTAAGTAAGAAACTAGAAAAAGCTATTAACGAACAAATTAATGCTGAATTTTGGTCGGCGTATTTGTATTTATCCATGTCGGCTCATTTTGCAAACGAAGGTTTGATGGGATTTGCAAACTGGTTTAATGTACAGTTTCAGGAAGAACAGGATCACGCTCAAAAATTCATGAACTATCTGATTGCTAAAGGCAATAAGGTTGAGTTGAAACCAATCGAAAAAGTAGAGACATCGTGGGAATCGCTTCTGAAAGCATTCGAAGACACATTGGCTCACGAAAAGGTTGTTACCGGACTTATTAATAACCTGGTAGCAATTGCAAGAAGCGAAAACGACTATGCATCCGAAAACATGCTGCAATGGTTTGTAAACGAGCAGGTGGAAGAAGAAGAAACCGCACAGGGAATGATCGACAGCTTGAAGCTGATCGGCACTAACGGTTTTGGAATTTACACCATGGACAAAGAACTGTCGCAACGCACTTACACTCCGCTTAGCACCGCCGCAACAGGTGGATAACCATGTTTCGTTGTACACATAATGAGGAGCCTTGACAAGAAGGCTCCTTTTTGTTTAGTTAAATTTTCGATTATTGAGTTCTCCGAATAAACTTTTTAGTTTTTCTTTCATCAAAGGTTTTGTTCTTTTATTAAATTTGTATCACTTGAAACAGAAAAAGATGGAAAGTAAATATAAGAAACTTGTCAAATGCTTGGTACTCGATGCCATCGGTATGGCGTCGGCTGCCCTGCCCATCATTGATGTTGTGTGGGCACCCATCGCGGCATCAATAAGTTACAAAATGTTTGGAGAGAAACGGGGGAAATATACTTCAATTATCACTTTTGTGGAAGAGATCCTACCGGTAACCGACGTAATTCCGTCATTTACCATTTTTTGGTTTCTATTCGATTTCCTTCAAATCGGTAAAGAGACAAAGGCAACAAGCCAACCCATTGACACAGAATTTGTCGAAATTAAATAAACACCGCTTTAAACCTTATGAATTTACGAAGAATTATAGGCTGTCTGGTTGTTTTTTTCACTCTGGCAGCCTGTGCTAACACATCGAAAGATGCGAACTCGCTATTGTGGGAAATTTCGGGAAACGGACTTAAAGCTCCATCCTATTTGTTTGGGACTCATCACTTGATCCCGTTATCATTTTTAGACAGCATCGCCGGTTTAGAAGGAGCATTTGAAGCTACGGAGCAAACGGTGGGTGAACTGGATATGAGTCAAATGAACGAGATGCAAATGAAGATCATGGGTGCTGCCATTATGCCAAACGAATACAACTATCAAACGCTGATAAGCGAAACGGATTTTCAATTGCTCGATAAAACGTTGAAAGAGAATGTCGGGATCGGGTTGGAACAACTTGGAAGAATGAAGCCGGCCATGTTGAGCAACTTGATTTCCATCACATTGTATCAAAAATATTACCCGGGGGTATCCGGTGAAAAGAGTATCGATCAGCATTTTCAGGACGAAGCGCTAAAGCGATCACGTGGCGTAAAACCACTCGAAACTGCCGAAGAACAGATTTACACATTGCTTGGTTCACAAACGATAGAACGGCAAGCCGAAATGCTCGCGTGCATGATAAACCATCCCGAAATGCTCAAAGAGCAAATGGATAAACTGCAAACAGCCTATCTGGCTCAGGATTTGAATGCCCTGAATACATTGTATCAGGAGGAGTTACCCGATGATCCCTGCCCCAGCACACAAGAGGAGAAAGATGTGATAAACAAAAACCGCAACACACAATGGCTGAAAGTTCTTCCCGGTATTATGCAGGAAAAATCATCGTTCATTGCTGTAGGATGCCTTCACCTGGTTGGTGAAGATGGGTTGATCGAAGGATTGAGAAAAGCGGGATATAAAGTGGAAGCGGTTACACGATAGAAACGCACGGCCACGCGTCTTTACGTCCGTTTTTCCAGCAGCACCACATTCTCCACATGATGCGTATGTGGGAACATATCTACCGGTTGTACCCGCACTACCCGGTATTTGCTGTCTAACAAATTCAAATCCCTTGCCTGCGTTGCCGGATTACAGCTTACATAAACAATACGTTGCGGTTCCGCAAAGAGAATGGCTTCTATAACATCATCGTGCATGCCGGCGCGGGGCGGGTCGGTGATGATCACGTCGGGACGGCCGTGTTCGTTGATAAAATCCTGTGTCAGTATCTTCCTCATATCCCCGGCATAAAACAAGGTGTTTTCGATATTGTTGTTGCGCGAATTCTTTCGGGCATCCTCAATGGCTTCTTCCACAAATTCAATCCCGATAACCTTTTTCGCATCGCGGGCGATAAAATTGGCAATAGTCCCCGTGCCGGTATATAAGTCATAAACCAACTCATCACCCGACAACCCTGCAAACTCCCGCGCAATTTTATACAAACTGTAAGCCTGCCGGCTATTGGTTTGGTAAAACGATTTGGGGCCGATCTTAAATTGCAGCCCCTCCATTTCTTCCACAATATATTCACGCCCTTTCCAACAAATCACTTCCTGATCGGTAATGGTGTCGTTGGCTTTTTGGTTGATGATATAAAGCAGCGAAGTAATCTCCGGGAATTCATCGGCAACGAAGTTCAAGAGTTTCTCTCTTTTTTCGGCATCATCTTCGTAAAACACCACAATCACCATCCATTCTCCAATGGAGGTGTTGCGAACAATGAGCGTACGCATCAACCCCGATTGGTTACGAAGATCAAAAAACGAATAACGGTTTTGCAGGCAGAACTCCCGGATGGCATTTCTTATTCGGTTCGACAAATCGTTTTGCAACCAGCATTTATTTATATCCAGCACTTTGTCGAACATGCCCGGGATGTGGAATCCCAGAGCGTTCATTTGAGTAAACTCTTTGTCTGAGCCAATTTCTTTCTCTGTAAGCCATCGTTTATCGGAGAACGTAAACTCCAGTTTATTGCGGTAAAACGTGGTTTCGGGTGCACCCATGATGGGTGAGATTTCCGGCAATTCTATTTTCCCTATCCGGGTAAGGTTGTCAACTACCTGCTTATGCTTGTACCTCAATTGCTCCTCATACGGCAGGATCTGCCATTTGCAACCGCCACAAACTCCAAAGTGTTCACAAAACGCGTCCGTTCGTTTTTCAGAAAACGATTCAACCCGCACCGCCCTACCCTCGGCATAATTGCTTTTCTTTTTGGTGAGTTGTATATCCACAACATCCCCCGGAACTACGAAGGGAATAAAAACGGTCATTCCGTCAACCTTGGCAATTGCTTTGCCTTCGGCAGCGACATCGGTAATAAGTACGTTTTCTAACAGGGGGAGTTGCTTTCTCTTTTTTGCCATTCAGGAATTATTTTGGGGTGCAAAGATAATGTATTTTACGCTCATAGAAAAATGCGCCCTCCCTTGTGGGGTAATCATTCACAGCACCGTCAATCCTTCTTTTATGGCGTATTTGATCAGGTCGGTCATTCGGGAAAATCCGAGTTTGGCGAGAACTTTACTTTTGTGTGTTTCAACCGTGCGCACACTTATGTTGAGCTCATCGGCCACCTCTTTTGTCTGCAGCCCGTTGCACAGCAGCCGGATGATCTCTTTTTCACGTTCGGTTAAACCGGATCTGTTTTTTTTCACAGGAGTTCCATCCTCTTTTGTTGCGCCGTGCATGGAATGTTCATTCATCTTTTGTTGCGCCAGATAAATATCGTACATCATTTTAGAAACACTTCGCCCGAAATACCGGCATCCGCCTATAACCGTGCTGATGGCAACATATATGTTTTCTTTGCGCGCCATTTTACTCAGATAACCCTCTACCCCGATATCGAGCAATTCGTTTATCAAATCTTTGGATACTTCTGCCGATAAAATGATCACCTTCACCCCGGGATATTCGTTTTTCAAACGACGCGCTATTTCCACACCCGATATATCGGGCAGTCCGATATCCAGCATTGCCAGATCGGGTATCTTTCCCGAGGCAAGCAACATAAAAAACTCAGCTCCTGATCCGGCTTCGCCGATAACGCTCACAGGAAAGTTCTCTATATTTTGCACGGATGCACGAATCCCGTCACGATATAACGCATGGTCATCAACTATTATAATTTTTATCATAATTTCAATCGTTCGGGCGTTCGGACGTTTGGGTGTTTGGGCGTTCAATCGTTGGAAACTGTATCAAAGGTAAAATCTACTATCAAGTTGTCATTGCCTAAGGGCGATTCTTCGAAGTCTGAATGGAGCTTCGCGGAATGAAGAACCTATAAGTTCTTCACAAAATAGATGCTTCACCTCGTTCAACATAACAAAATGAACAAAAGCAATACTTTTGATACAGCCTCAAACACTTAAACAGTTAAATAAAACTCAATTTCAGTTCCAACGTTTTCCGAACTGTGTATTATTAATTTGCTATCGTTTCGTTCCAGCATCTCGCGGCAGATGATCAAACCCAGTCCGCTGCCTTTCTCGCCAACGGTACCGGTTGTGCTGCGCTTTTGTTTAGAAGCATCAGACAAAGCATTTACCTGTTCGGCCGTCATACCCACACCATTATCTTTAACAGATACACGGGCTTTTCCATTGTTGCACGTTATAGATAAAATAATCTCGCTGTCCGGGTGCGAAAACTTCACGGCGTTGTTCATCAGGTTACGCAACACGGCATGTATCATGGAGCGGTCGGCAAGCGCAGTACAATCTTCGGCAACATCCATACGGATATCAACGTTTTTGTTTTGCGCCGGAAGCCGGTAAATATCGCTAACCTCTTTTGCCAGTTCCGACAAGTTGAACCGTGTGGGATGATATTGCATTTGCCCGGTTTGCATCTGTGCCCAATTAAACAGATTTTGCAGTAGTTCGGACTGCGCTTCGGCAGCCTGATGAAAGTTCCGCAGGTTTTTCAGCAGCAAGGGCTTATCGTAGGCGTCGAAATTCTCGAGCAGGTTCTCCGCCGCCATCTTTTGAGCGGCTACCGGCGATTTAAGATCGTGCGAAATAATGGAGAACAGCTTGTCTTTGCTCGCATTGATCAGGTGCAGTTCTTTGTTGCGCCTCCGGCGGATGAAATACATATAATAAAACATTCCCGAAAGCATCAGGGCAAACAACACGGCAAGCGAAAGCATGCGCCTTTGAAGTACGGTTTGTTTAATTTCCGATTGCTGCCGCGCTATCTCTAATTCTTTTTCCTGCACGTTGTATTTCACCTGAATTTCCTGAAGCGACCGGTGCAGGTTATAGTCCGACTGGCGGCGCATTAAACTGTAAAACTGCCGATGGCTGTTTATCACCATTTCTTCATTGCCCAGGTGTGCATAGATCCCAACCAGATGGTCGTACACCTGTATAAGCATTGAGTAGTGCGCGGGTTGGCTTATCTCTATGACTTTGTTGGCATAGTTCAACGCCTCTGTGTAATCCTTCTCCAGGCGGTAGTAGCGTATATAATGTGCATAAACGTTTTGGATGAGCATAGGGATATTCTTTGTCACAGCCAATTGCAATGCTTCGTCAAGAACTGCTTCACCTTTAGCTGATGCTCTGCCACAACAGGGTTTGCGCGCTGATTGAGGTTAATGTAATATGCTCCAAACAAGCTTAGGTTTTCAATCATTTGCAACGTATCCTGCAGCTGTTCCGCCATTTCGAGCGATTGTGTTGCCATAGCCAGACACTCATCGTTCCGCTCAAGAGCAGAGTAAAGTTGCGCCAGCGCGCTTTTGGTTGCCATCAGCTCCTTATCGCAGTGTTTATCCTGCGCCAGCGTGTGCGCCCGCAGCATATAATCTTCGGCCACCGAATCATTGTACATCAAATAATACACCTTGCCCACGGCCAACAACGAGGCCGCCGTTAAATTATCCATATGGTGTGTCTTGCTCAAGTCGTAAGCCTTCATCGCATTTTCCATGGCCGGCTCAAAAAAAGCCAGATTACCCAACACGCGACTTCTAAACAACAGCGTTTCAGCCATAGGCTCATAATCGGTACTATCTATCTCACTCAACCTCATATCCAGACATACCAGCGCAGAGTCTATCTTGGCATCGATATAATACCGGTTTGCTTTAGCGTAGGAATCTACATTTTGCGTTTTTATCCCCTGGGCAAAGAACATCAAAAATAAAGTGCTGAAGCCAATGAATACGCGTTTGTTCATATCAATTCATCAAACATTTAACAAAGGGATACTTACTGAATACGCGACAAATATACAAACATATTTTAACAATACAGTTAAAAGCATAACAAATTTAACTGTGTTATGCAACTTTCTTTTAACAGGTTGAAGGTGTGAGCAAAAGTTACTGCGGATTTTACGTACGTATTTTTATGTGGGAATTACGGATTGATTCGCCCGATAATCATTAATACTTTTGATGTGTTGAAATAACAAAAAGGTTGGGATGAGCATATGATCGGCATAGCGATGACGATATAATCCCCACAACGATGTAAGTATAACCCCTGAGACGATGACGGGATAAGCCCTAAGGCGATGACGGCGTAACCCCTGAGGCGATGAAAGTATAAGGCGGAAGACGGAAGGCAGAAGTCCGAAGACGGAAGACGGAAGACGGAAGTCCGCAACATCAATTCAAGCCCGCGCAACCCAGCCTGCCGGCTGGCAGGTGTCCCCTTAGTGTAAGGGGACGAGCGAAGCGGAGGGGTTATAACCCCCGCTCGCGCGGATTTCTCGTCAAAACGAGCGAACAAGTTCAAGCGGCACAACGCACGGCGGTTCTGTACCGCCTTGCGCATAATACATAAAAACCGAAAGGCGGTTTCAAACCGCCGTCAAAGAGCAAAAAATAAAGAACAAATAACAACAGCTTCGGACTTCGGACTTCCGACTTCCGACAGCAAACCCGCCAACGGCGGATAAACAACAAAACATTATGAACAAAGAGAAAACAAACCAAACCGTACAGACGCGATTAATCGCGTCTCTACCACCCGCGGCGGCGGAACCATACACCGCGCCCGACATTGAAGTAATTGACATTGAACTGCAGCAAAACATCCTCGGCGGAAGTTTACCCAATTACGAAGGAGATGAATTTTAACGGAAGCCGGAAGAGAGTCTTCAGACTTCCGTCTTCGGTCTTCCGACCCCATAACTTTAAACCATGTACAGACGTTGCGCGCAACGTCTCTACCAAGCACAAAACTTTAAACTTTAAACTTCATAATTATGAATTACTGCTGTTGCGTTAATA
>DCEG01000120.1 GCA_002316835.1 Bacteroidales bacterium UBA1035
TAAGATCCAAATTCAACGATGTAATCTGGGCATAGGTCTGTACCGCCCATATTAAATTGGTACTCAATAGCAAAAAGAAAAAAACCAGTTTCATGATACAGAATAGTTTTTTCAATTCCCTTATGGGGAATTTTTGTTTAAGTCTCTTTTTTTTCATACATTTGAGTGCTTTAAATGAATTGTTGACATATAATTTTTTTAATGCATTGAGGCTGCCCGAAAGGCCTAAAATCGGGCGGCCTTCTACATAATTATTTATATAGAATTATTTTATCTCTCTCGTTTCGATATTGAATGTCTGTAACAGCAGTTATTAGATCCAGTAAATAATTTAGTGGCTTTGCTTTCTGGGCACTTCCGGTAAAGCGCATTTTTTTGATATCCTGATTCTCATAAACGATTTTGAAATCGTACCAGCGCTCCAGTTGAGCAAATATCTCGGGTAGAGGCTGATTTCGAAACATAAACTCACCTTTAACCCAAGCAGTATATATATCGGTATTGACCTGCTGGACGGACACTTCATCCGATAATTTATTCAATCGTAAATTTTGTTCCGGTTTTAATTGAAACACTTTTTGACTTTCAGCGAGATGAACTCGAACATTTCCTTCCACCAAAGTAGTATTCACGTAGGGATTCGTTTCGTATGCATTGATATTAAATGAAGTGCCCAATACTTCAACGGTAAGTTCCGGCGTGAGAATAACGAACGGTTTATCCTCTTTTTTTACTTCGAAATAGGCTTCTCCGATCAACTCCACACGTCGAGTATCTCCTTCAAAATAAGAGGGGAATGTCAATTGTGATTCCGAATTAAGAAAGACTCTGGATCCATCGGCAAGTACCAGTTCATATTCACCCGATTTGGGGACGTAGATGGTTTGTTGTTCTATTTTTCTATTAACAGATGCTGTCTTTTCAAAACTTATCATACCCTCGCTTTTATTTGAAATGATGGTTCCGTCCTCTTTTTTCACTTCAAAAGATTCAGACAGATCAATCATTTCGCCTTTCATAGAAAGCAGATATGCCTTTTTGGAGCCCGGGTCAAAAATGTTTTTCTCTACCGCTTCAGGAATATGGGGTTCACGAGTAACGTGATAAATAGCAATTATAAACAGTGCAACGATCGCGACGGCAGAAGTCGCGTACTTGAACCACTTCGTTCGATGCCAACCGGTTTTTCTCGTGGTATTCAACGAGAGTTTGTTTGAGATATTTTTAAACACCTGCTCTTTGTCAAATAGCGCATCGTCGCCTTGGCCTTCTTTTAGTGATTTATAGAGCGATTTATTCGCTGAATTTTCATTTAGCCAGCGTTGAAATTGGTTGTCATCCTCAGGTAGCTCATCACTCAACACCTTCAATAACAATTTCCATTTATCGATATTATTTTTTTGTTTTCGTAACATATTTTAGAGGCTTGTTTACAATAGGACACAGCAGTTTATAAAAAGTATTACTCTGTGGAGATTTAATTTATCCGATTTTTTCTCTTAATATCCGATAAGCTTTGGATACCTGTACTTTAACAGTGTTGACAGATATGCCAAGAAGATCGGCAACTTCGGTGTATTTTTTCTTCTCGAGAGTGGTCATAACGAATATTTTCTTGCACCTATCAGGTAATTCATCAACGGTTTTTGTGAGCAAGCGTTTCAATTCTTCCAGGTCTTCATCGTTTACGTTTTCGTCAATCAAGTCGATTGTGATTTCATACCCAGGCACGAAACGTTTATGATATCTGATGTAATTTAATGATGCGTTGTAAATAGATTTATACGCATAAGCTTTGAAAGAAAGAGTAAATGATGAAATATCGCGTTTTTCCCAACAGCGGACAAAAAAGTCTTGTACGATATCAGCCGAGGCCAAATGGTCGCCCGTTATTTTATAGGCCCAAAGGAACAGTCTATCGCTATAGAGATAGAAAATTCTTTCAAAGGCTTTTTCATTACCAGTCTTTAATTTTTTTATCAATCTGCTATCCTTGTTTTTCATCCGATTAAGCTATAAACTTTACAATTGAGTCCACTCTGAAATCCCCATTGACATCAGAGTGGGCTCACAATCCACCTATACCACAAGACACTAAAGTTATGAAAAAGTATTATCTAAAAGTAAAATTTAACATTTATGCTGCGTTGAATCGTTTCTTGAGGATAGAAACAATGCCGTGTAGCCGTGTAGCACTGGTGTACCTCGGCTTATAGCGAAACTTTCAAAAGCGTGGGTTGTGGTGTGACCCAAGTTGAGTGCTTTGCGGATATTCTTTTCATAGGGATTCTTATCCACGATCGCCCGCTCAATCCCTACGGAGTGAAACACCATCTTGGGGATAGTTGATCTCGTCTAATGGGAAAGAGAGCAATTTTTCCCAATCCACGGTCGAGTGTATGAGCGCGTGCTTTATTATCTCGGCATAACCAGAAAGAATGGCAGAGTGATCGAGGCTCTGAAAAAAGTCGGAAGAGATAAGTACCCGCTTTGCAGGATAGAAAGCATCGGTTTTGTTTTTATGTCCTTTATTTTTGAATCTTTTACCCAATTGTTCTTCGGAGTGGACGTAGGTGTATCGTTACTGACCTGTTCCACGAGAAAGAAAGAGCGGGAGGAGATCCACGCAGGGCTGCTTTCCGGGAAAGTAAATATCCTGATTGGAACCCATGCCCTGATCGAGGATGTGGTGCGGTTTCGCAACCTGGGCTTCGTGGTGATCGATGAGCAGCACCGATTTGGCGTGGTGCAGCGCGCCAGGCTGTGGGAGAAAAGCAGCCATCCGCCCCATATGCTTGTGATGACAGCCACACCCATTCCCCGCACACT
>DCEG01000113.1 GCA_002316835.1 Bacteroidales bacterium UBA1035
CCAATGCCCGCGAAATGGAAATACTGCACCGTCATTTTCCACAATGTTTCACAAACGAAGGAGCATTTGATATAGAACGCTTTAAGGCGCAAATTCAGGAAAGCGTGAACATTACCCACGAAGGGTACGACTTGAATTTTCTGGGAAGAAACTATGCAAAACTCCTGTCGAGCATAGATACAACCACCGTTATCGTGCCGGATAAGGAGCATAACGCCCTGCCCGAAAATACCACGAGTGAAAACATATACATTAGTGGCGATAACCTTGACGGATTAAAACACCTGCTAAAATCGTATGCCGGAGAAGTAAAGTGCATCTACATTGACCCGCCCTACAACACCGGGACCGACGGTTTTGTGTATAACGACCGCTTTACTTTTACAGCCGAAGAGTTGTCTGCCAAATTAAGCATTGGCGAAGAGCAAGCCGCCAAGATACTCGACCTTACCCGCCGAGGCTCGGCTTCGCACTCGGCATGGCTTACCTTTATGGCGTGCCGACTGCAACTTGCCCGCGACCTGCTGACCGACGACGGCGTGATTTTTATTTCCATTGACGATAACGAACAGGCAAATCTGAAATTGCTTTGCGATAGTATATTTGGAGAGGAGAATTATGTTTCTAATATTGTTTGGAAAGGTAAAGGTGGTGGTGCTGATAATAAGTATTTAATGCAATCTTTTGAATTTGTTTTAATGTGTGCAAAGAATAAAGATAGTTTTGTTATAGGAGAAGAAAAGAAAGAAAATGAAGTTTTTCCCAAATTTGATGAAGTCAAAAAACGTAAATATAAGACACAATTAGCTAGAAAGTGGGGAGCGAATAGTAAACGAAGCGATAGACCTAACTTGTATTTTTCTGTAACAGCACCTGATGGGCGTGAAGTGTTTCCAATGTTATCTGCCACTGAAGAAGGCTGCTGGCGTTGGGGACAAAAAAAAATGAATGAAGAAATAAGGAATGGTAATGTTGAATTTGTTTTGAATGAAAATGAAGAATGGGTTGTATATCAAAAGATTTATGAACCATTGGAGGGAGAGTACAATACAAGGAAGTATTCTAATATACTTGAAGATGTTGGCAATACAGCACAAGGGACAAAAGAAGTGAAAGAGTTGTTTGGAGGGAATAAATTATTTGATTTTCCAAAGCCTGTTTCTCTAATCTTTAGACTAGTTCAAATAGCTGCGTTAAAAGACGATGACATAATTATCGACTTCTTTTCCGGCTCTGCCACAACGGCTCAAGCAGTAATGCAGCTAAATGCAGAAGATGGAGGCAGCCGTCGTTATATTATGGTGCAGTTACCTGAAGAAACGCCGGAGAATAGCGAGGCTCGCTGGGCGGGCTACAATACCATTGACCAAATCGGGCAGGAGCGTATTCGCCGCGCCACCGCCAAGATAAAAGCCGAAACCGGTGCCGATATTGATTATGGCTTTAAGCACTACACGCTTGCCGAACCCGATGCCAATACGCTTGACCAATTAGAAAACTTTGACCCGAATGCCATATTTGCCGATGAAACCGTGTTGGAAAAATTCGGTAAATCCACCATTCTCGAAACTTGGCTGGTAAGAGACGGTTACGGCTTTGGCGCATCGGCAAACGAAGTGAAATTGGACAATTACACCGCATATCACTACGATAAACATCTCTATCTGATTGATGTGGAATTTACAGAAAAAGACTTGGCTAAGCTCATAGATCGCTACAACGCCGATGCTGCTTTTTGTCCAGAGAATATCGTGATTTTTGGCTACAGCTTTACGTTTACCCAAACAGAAATGTTGCGTAAAAACACCATAGTGCTGCGTGATGGCGACAAAAATTTGAAAATAAATATTGATGTGAGATATTGATATGGAACTGATTTTACAGACTGGCTTAGAGCATCAAGAAAAACCGGTAAATGCTATCGCGCAAGTTTTCGAGAATACACATATTGAACAGCCATCGCAATATTTTGAGAATCCTATATTCGATTTTTCATATCCTGAAAATTATCAACCGGCTATTTGTAAAATTCAAGCCGAAACTAATCTGCATCACTCATTACGCAAAACTACCCATGCAGAAAACGGTTGTTTGAATTTGGATATTAAAATGGAAACCGGCACAGGTAAAACTTATGTTTACACGCATATCATCTACGAATTGCATAAGCGTTACGGGGTAAACAAATTTGTAGTAGCTGTTCCTACGTTGCCCATCAAAGCAGGTGCCAAACAATTTATGGGCGATCCTTATGTGCAACGCCACTTTAAAGAGACACGCGGCTACAATGCCAACATAGAACTTTGCGAACTTAAGGCAATGACAGTTAAGAAAGGTAAACGATACTTTCCAAGCGTGGTGCGTAATTTTGTGGAAGGTTCTAACCAAAACACCAACAAAATATATGTACTTTTGGTTAATATGAGCCTTCTCACAAGCGGTAAATTGCTTTCGAGAGATGATTATGATTTCGGAGTTCAGGGATTTTATCGTCCGTTTAATGCCATCCGTGTAACAAAACCTTTTGTTATCATCGATGAGCCGCACCGTTTTCAGCGAGAGCAACAGGCATATAAGAAGATTGAAGAAGAATTGGCTCCGCAATGTATCATCCGATTAGGCGCTACTTTCCCGCAAATAACTACCGGGAGGGGAAAAAATAGAGTCACACAAACCGATTATCTTAATTTACTCTATGATTTGAATGCTTGCCAAGCTTTTAGCCAAAACTTAATTAAAGGAGTTGCTAAAGAACACTTTGAACCTCTTTCATCTGCCAACGAAAAAGTGAAAATTATAGCGATAGATGGAAAAAATTCAGTATCGGTAAAGCACATATCGGGTACGGCAGCATCTCGCTCATTCAGATTGGAAAAAGGCGACTCGTTTTCGGTGGTAAGTGAAGAATTAAGCGGACTAACCATCTTTGGAATTGGCACAGGATTTATCCAACTATCTAATGGGCAGGAAAAAAAGACAGGAGAGGAGTTTACAGTAGATATTTTTTCTGCATCGTATCAGGAGCAAATGTTGCGTTTGGCTTTACAGCGACACTTTGAAACAGAGCGTAAGAACTTTGACCGGAATATCAAAATAAAAACATTGGCTTTGTTTTTTATTGATTACATCGACTCGTATCGGGGGGGATGGCTGAAAGAGATGTTTGAACGATTGCTTGGGGAGCGATTG
>DCEG01000033.1 GCA_002316835.1 Bacteroidales bacterium UBA1035
AAAATATTTTTTTTTAAAAAATATTTATTATTTTTTTATTAACGCAACAGCAGTATTATGCGAATATAAATTTGGATAAGCTTTATAGGATTCGGAAGTACCAAGGGTCTTTCAATTCTTCAAAAGATTCACCCGCAGATTTTATAAAAAACGTTTCTAGAAAACATAAATATGTAATTGGTAATACGGCAAAAATAAAAGCATTCAATGATACGAAAAGAGTTATAGAATGTTTGTCCCAAAATGGAATAGGAAAACTAGATGAGTGGCATAAATCTTATAGTGGGGATGATTACTATTTATCTATGACGGGGTATTTTCAATTTGGGAATGATGATATATCAAAAATACCCAATAGTCTTGCATACTATTTAATAGGTGAAGAAACCTATATAAAACAATTAGAACTAGTATTAGATATTGGTTTTCAGCAAAATAGAAATGAAGCAATTGATAAATTCATTGATGTCATAAATCGTACTTTTGAGTGTTTATTAATACAAAAACCAAATTATTTAGATGAATCTATCAAAATTTCACATACATACCAAAATGAATTTGAAACATATAGTATAGTTATCGATTATGATAAATATGAGAAAATGGAGAAATATGTATTGAGGATATCAACAAAATAACTTTGTCCTATTGATGTATCAAAATCAAATTAGGCACATGTTAGAATACCTGAACTGAATTATGAAATTTATTGAGATAATGAAGGGAAAGGCTTCGAGCCTTAAAAAAGAAATTACAGCTCTGTATTATGCGTATCAAAATCCAAAAGTAAAACTATTACCGAAATTAATTATCATCTTCACCATTGGTTATGCTTTAAGTCCTATTGATCTTATCCCTGATTTCATCCCCGTTTTAGGCTACTTAGATGACCTGATAATCATTCCTGCATTAATTACTTTATCCATAAAATTGATTCCAACAGAAATTATGGATGAATCAAGGGAAAAGGCAATCAGAGAACCCTTGCAGTTAAAGAAAAACTGGTTTTTTGCTTTGATCTTTATCGCGATATGGATTATGTTGATAAAACAATAAGCGTACTTGTAATATTTAAGCTTTTAACAACTTAAAAAACAAACTAATTCATTACTAAATTGTTATTATTTCATGATAAAAATAAAACGCATATACGAATCATTAGGAGATGATGACGGTTACCGGATTTTAGTCGATCGTCTTTGGCCGCGAGGATTATCAAAAGAAAGTGCTCACATTGATGTTTGGATGAAAGAAGTTGCTCCGTCTGCCGATTTGCGGAAATGGTTTTGCCACGATGCAGAAAAATGGGATGAATTTACCAAACTTTACACCAAAGAACTTACCGATAACAAACAACTGCTTCTCGATATAAAGAAACTGGAGAAAGAACATAAAACCGTAACACTTCTTTACGGTACCAAAGACACCGAACACAATCAGGCACAAGTACTGTTGAAAGTATTGGAGAAGTTATAAAATTAATGTTATGCTCCATTTAACAAGTGCTGCAGTAGAATTTTTGCACCAATCGCAAGCAGGATAATACCGCCTATCATTTCAATGTTGCAGTGGATTCTTTTTCCGAATCGTACACCGATAAACATTCCCAGGAAAGCAAAGAAAAGAGTAACTAAACCAATCGTTAATGTTGCGGTTAAAATAGTTCCCGGATAAGAAACGAAGATCAGCCCGGTTGCCATCGCATCTATACTGGTGGCAAAAGCAAGTGTTATTACACTTTTCCAGTTTACCGGTAACTCCCCTTTGCAATCACAATCTATACATTCTTTTTCCGGTTTGGGAAGAATACTTTCATATATCATTTTTATTCCGATAATGGTAAGAATAAAGAATGCCAGCCAATGATCGAAATGCTGCATCCACGATGCAAGCCCTATTCCGAGGCCATATCCAACAAAAGGCATCAGCCCTTGAAATAACCCAAAAACAATAGCTATTTTTAATGACCGCCACAGGTAAAATTGTTTCCTGCACATTCCTTTACCAATACAAACGGCAAACGAATCCATCGCAAGTCCGATGGCAATTATTATTATCGAAATAAAATCCACAACTATTTTTCAAAAAAACGCACAAAGATAATGGTTTTCATGAAGATTTGGAGAAAATATTTATGCCATTTAAATGATATAAAACCATATTAAATTTAAATTTTATATTATTTTTGTAATTCACACCTAATATCACAGAGTCGTATGAAAAATAAGCATTTCTATTTTGCATTGGGTTTCGTATTAATTGCAATTCAAATCACTCATTCCTGCAAAAATATGCCCCGTGCAGGACAAGCTCGAGATGCAGCATCCAATTACCGGATGTTTTGTGCCGGATGTCATGGTGATAATCTGGAGAAATTTGCTGCCAAGCAATGGATGGAAGAAGAGGGAACTGCATCCGTGGAACGAAGCATCAGAGACGGTATTTTAGACATTGGGATGCCCGCTTTTGCAAAAACTTTTTCCGAAAAGGAGATAAAAGAACTAGCTGTTTATGTAAAAAAAGGAATTCCTTCCGACAGAACACTATTGAAACCGGCTATTACGGCTGATGGGATTGTAAAATCGGAAGAGTATAATTTTGTGATCGACACAGTAGTTACCGGACTGGAAGTTCCCTGGGGACTGGCCTTCCTACCCAACGGCGATTTGTTGATTTCAGAAAGAAAGGGAACACTTCACACATTTTCCAACGGAAAACTTTCGGCTCCTATTGCAGGATTACCGCCAATTATGGCTTTCGGACAAGGCGGACTGATGGATCTGGCTCTTCATCCCGACTACGATAACAACGGATGGATTTACATGTCTTATTCGGCTCTCGATACGAAAAGCGAAAAAAGAATCGGTTCTACGGGAGTAATGCGTGCACGATTAAGCGGGAATAAACTGATCGATCAGGAAACACTTTTCATCGGCTCTCCTGCAACCGATCGCGGACATCACTGGGGTTGTAAGCTGGCATTTGATGGAAAAGGGTATTTATATTTTGGTGTAGGTGAACGCGGTCAGCATTTTGATTTTCCACAAAAACTCGATAATACAAACGGTAAGATCCATCGCATTCACGATGACGGTCGAATTCCTGCCGATAATCCTTTCGTAAATACTCCCGGCGCCATCAAAACCATTTACAGCTACGGACATCGCAATCCGCAAGGAACTGTTGTTCATCCTGTAACCGGTGATGTGTGGGAAACCGAACACGGTCCAATGGGTGGCGACGAGCTTAATCTGATAAAACCCGGGCTGAACTATGGTTGGCCGGTAATTTCCTACGGAATTAATTACGACGGCACCATTCTTACTCCTGACAAAGAAAAAGAAGGAATGGAGCAACCCGTACTGCAATGGACACCATCGATTGCCGCTTGCGGAATGACTTTCGTAAAAGGAGATCGTTTCAAAAAATGGGAAAACAACATCTTAGTCGGTTCACTTCGCTTTGATTATGTGGAACGTGTGGTTCTTAACGGACAAAAAGTTGCTCATACCGAAAAGTTGGTTGAAGGAATTGGCCGTGTTCGCAACGTGGTTATGAGCCCTGATGGATTGGTTTACATCGGCCTGGAAGAACCGGGAATGATTGTTCGCCTCGTTCCAGTTGAATAATGAACTTCAAAAAAAATTATATTGTAGTTTTAGGTTTTCTCTTCGTGTTGAGTGCAAAATCACAAAACGCATTAAACGAAGAAACGGATACCACCATACTCCTCAACGAAGTGATCGTAAACGCCTATCAGGTGAATACGCGTTTGCATCACGTTCCGGGAAGTATTTCGATATTATCGGGAAAGGAAGTGCAGGTGGGTGACGGTAATAATTTTGCATCAGCATTGCATGCGATGCCCGGCATTTATATGCATAGCGGAACGTACGCCACCAGCCGTATCGTGATTCGCGGTGTGGGCAGTCGGACGCCTTACAACACCAATCGAATAAAAGCTTATTTAAACGATATTCCTATCACCTCATCCGACGGAATCTCTTCTCCCGAAGATATTGATTTGCTCGGGATCGGGCGTATGGAAGTGACCAAAGGCCCGGCGTCTGCCCTTTATGGCTCTGGATTAGGCGGAAATATTAACCTGTTCACTCCCAGTTCATACCGAAACTCAGTAAACGCATTATTACAATACGGAAGTTTCAATACGCTGAAAGCATCTGCCGGAGACAGTTATCAAAACAATGATTTAAATATTTTCGGCAATGTAAATCATGTCCGTTCCGATGGGTATCGGGAAAACAACGATTTCAGGAGGACGTCGTTGCTCTCGTCGGGAAACTGGAGAAAGCCCAACTATTCAATGGAATACACACTGATTTTGTTGGATTTGAACGCTCAAATACCAAGTTCCATCAGTAAAACATTGTACGAAACCGATCCTAAGGCGGCGGCTGCCAACTGGAAAGCGATAGAAGGTTTCAAAGAGTATCAACGCGGACTGGCGGGTATTACACTTGAAAATCGGTTATCGGGTGCGTGGAACAACCGTTTTACGGTTTTCGGCAGGTGGGTGGACAGTTACGAAAGGCGGCCATTCAACAACCTGACCGATGGTTCGTCCGGCGGCGGAATCAGAAACAAACTGAACTATCATGCCGAGAAGTTCGATGCCGTGCTCGGCCTGGAATGGATCGCCGACAAATATCGATGGGAACTGGATTTAGACGATGAACTGATCAACAAAAACTCCGAAACCCGAAACAACCTGAACGTGTTCGCGATGGCGTATTTTCGTCCGTCGTCGAAATGGAATATTTCGCTGGGTGGAGCCATGAATAAAATCGGTTACAAATTGACCGATAAATTTCCCGATAACGGAGACCAAAGCGGAAGCCAAAGCTTTCCGGTAATCTTCTCTCCCCGATTAGGAGCCAATTACGCTCCTAACAACTCGGTGGCTGTTTATGCATCCGTCGGACACGGATTTTCAATGCCTTCTCCAGAAGAAACACTGTTGCCCGAAGGCGATATCAACAAAGACCTGCAACCTGAAAAAGGGTGGCAATATGAAGCAGGAATCCGATTGAATTTGCTTCGCAATGCTACGCAAATCGAAGCCACCGTTTATCAAATCGATTTAAATAACCTATTAGTAACAAAGCGGTTGACCGAAGATATTTTTACTGGCATCAATGCAGGTGAAACCCAACACAGAGGGATAGAATTGTTACTTAAGCAACGCATATTTCAGCTTTCAAATTTCCCGGGGAACCTCAATTTGAATGCTAATTACACATATTCACAAAACAAATTCATCGATTTTACCGATAACGATAAAACATACAACGGCAATTTACTTCCCGGAATCCCCTCACATCTTTTTCAGGCTTCGTTGGTTTGGAATCCCATCAAACCGCTGACTATCGATGTACGGTCACAATACACGGGAGAGCAATTCATCAACGATGCCAATACCGAAACGAATGACAGTTATTTTTTATCTGATATCAAAGTTAGTTATCACTTTAAAACGTTATCTTTGGGTAGTTTTGAGCTATTTGCAGGTGTCAACAATATAAATGACACAAACTACTCACCAATGCTCACGGTAAACGCTGTTGCATTTGGAAACACTGAGCCAAGATATTATTATCCGGGATTACCAAGGCATTATTACGGAGGTATTTCGTGGAGTTTTTAATTATAGATTCTAATTTTTTAAAATATGACACCAACAAGCAATACAAAAGTTTATGTTGACCCATTGGTTAATGTAAATTATGCCGGCTTCTACATACACGGCTTTTATAAGAAGTTTGGAGTGGAAAATGTAATTTTCTCAAACAAACCCTTTCTGAGTTTAGAGAATCGTATCAATTGTCTGAATTTTGTTATCAGCAATAAAAAATATTGCATCGATTTTGGTGAAACAAGCGATGTAAAACCAAAAGAATACGCCTGGTGCGATGTTTACGGACATGTGAATGCGAATAAGGAAAAAACACCGGCCGAATACCACGACAAATTAGTTCCGCTTCCGCCATCCTTTGGGATAAAGTTGTGGAGCCACGTAGATTCATTTATTTACGCGTGGAAAAATATGTGGAAGACCTTTTATAAAGTATTCCCGCCGGTATTTATTATGAGATATCGCAAGCAATGTCGCTATCGTGTATATTATGAAGAATATGAAAACTCTGTTCCATCAGATAAAAATTTTATCTTTCACCTGAGTTCTATTTGGCCAAACGACGATTGGGAAAGAACAGATCCGGGATTTAACGAAGCCAATTCCAAGTTTATTATTGCCTGCAATTCCATTCCAGAACTGAATTTTGACGGTGGCTTGACTTTCTCCGAAAATGTAAGTTGCAGTCCTTCACTTACCAAATTCAAGTGCGAAGGAAGTGTTTCGGTAAAGGAATATCTCGAACGGACGCGTAAATCGCTTCTTGCCTTCAACGCACCTTTTTCCAACGGAAGCCACGGCTGGAAGTTGGGTGAATTCCTGGCGCTCGGCAAGGCAATTATTTCGTTGCCGCTTGTAAACGACTTGCCCGAACCACTTGTACATGGAGAAAATATTCATTTCGTGGAAAACGACGAAGAAGCCATCAAAGAAGCTATTCTCAAAATCAGAAATGACGATGAGTATAGAGCAAAGCTGGAAAAAGGCGCTCGACAATACTGGGAAAAGTACTGTACTTCAACAAAATCACTGGAATTATTGGGTGTAGAATAAGGCTGTTAATTTCCTATTAAGTTGTAAACACCTGCAACTACGTAATTGGATTACACTCGGCTGCTTCAATATAAATATCGTTTCATTTTGTCATGTTGAACGCAGTGAAACATCTATTTTGTCAACTTTATTAGATGCTTCATTTCTCCGCCAACTGGCGGATTCATTCAGCATGACATAATTGATAATTTAGTTTTTTGAAATCTGCTTTTTTAAATAACGAACCTAAGTTCAAACCATAATCCTTCTCACTTTGTTTAAATAAATAAACATCCGATTATGGCAACAAAATTCAAAATAGGTGATAAAGTGAGCTGGAATTCCGAAGCAGGAAGAGTTTCAGGCACTATTATTAAAGTTCACACCAAGGATTTCGATTACAAAGAATACACCCACCACGCAACGGAAGACGATCCGCAATACGAAATTAAAAGCAGCAAAACCGATCACATTGCTGCTCACAAAGGATCGGCTTTGACGAAAATTTAGACCGCAGATCTGTCAGACGGAATATCAATTGTCTCCAACATCTTATCCAGATTCAAGCTTCGAGCCGAAGCGTCGAATATTTTTCGGTATTCGCCGTTCAGTTTGTACAGTTCTTCGTGCGAACCGGTTTCCACCAGATGTCCGTCTTTTAACACATGAATAACATCAGCATCAATAATTTGCGACAGCGAATGCGATATTATGGCAACCGTACGGTTTTCCTTGATAGCATCAAGGCTTTTTTTGATGTGCTCGGTAGCAATGGCATCAAGACTGGCAGTAGGCTCATCGAGGAAAATAACGGGCGGATTTTTCAAAAAAAGCCTTGCGATGGCAATGCGCTGTTGTTGTCCGCCACTCAGGTTAAACGCATCGGTTTCGTAACCGTCGGGTAATTGCAACACCTGTTCGTGCAGATAAGCGCTTTTTGAAGCTTCAATAACCTCTTCTTCAGATGCGAAAACATTTCCATACAAGATATTGTCATAAATACTGCCCTTGAAAATATGGTTCTTCTGCAATACCAGTCCGATATTTTCGCGCAACGATGCATTTTCATAATCTTCCAGACTAACACCGTCAAGAATGATCTCTCCTGTATCGGGTTTGTAAAATTTGCAAAGCAAATTAATAAGCGTACTTTTTCCGGCGCCACTTAACCCAACAATTGCCGTTGTTTTTTTACTTTCCAACGTAAGATTTATATCGAAAAGCGCCTGTTTACCGTTTGGATAAGTGAAATTTACATTTTTCACTTCGAAATTTCCCTGTACCTTTTTCGCTTCCACTTCGCCGCCGACTTCCAGTGCTTCATCATTGGATAGCACTTCAAAAAATCCGTCGGCGTAAATTATTGCATCGTTCACCTCATCGTAAATTCGGTGCAACTGTCCGATGGGCGCCGACACATTTCGAAACAACATAATATGCATCATAATGGCACCGATACCCATTTGTCCGTCAAGCACTAAAAATACGGTAAGAATGATAATCAGCACAACTCCGATTTGCTGAATAAATGATTTCAAACTATCGAATACGTAACTCGTTTGTCTTGTTTGAAGCTGATTATTCAGCATCTCCATCTGCACATCGTATTGCTTTTTGCCTTCGAGTTTTTCGCGCACAAAGCTCTTAATCACCGTAATTGAATCGATTATATTGATAAGCCCATGATTTTTTCGCTCTCGCTGCCGACGTAAATCTGTACGCCACCCTTTTAATCTGTTTGCTTGCCGCTGGCTCACGTAGAAGTACAAAGGCACAATGATTGTAGCCATCAATCCCACATACAAATTTGCGTTATACATCACAATCAGTGCAATAATTGCTGTGGAAAACAGCGGCAGAATATCGAGAAAGAAATTTTGAACCAACCGGATAAGACTTTCGACTCCACGATTTATACGTGTCTGCAACAGACCGGTCTGATTCTCCGGATCGGAGTAAAACTCCATCTTATACTGCAAAATCCTGTCCACAGCCGCTTGCGAAAGATCACTCCCTACCCTGATGCGGATTTTCTCACCGAAATAACGCTGTCCGAAATGGATTCCGATATTGACCAACTCATTTGCCAGCATAATAGCTGAAATGATTAAGAGCAACCTAACTCCATTTTCCAAAGGATTCGGTTGTTGCAGCAGCGCATCAACACGGGTAACGGTTTCGTTTACCAATATTGGATTCACCTGCGCTGCAAACGAGCCGATAAGCGTTAGCAACAACGTACCTGCAATCATCCGCTTATAAGGTTTCACAAACGGCCACAAGTGTCGAAAAAGCTCTTTGAAAGATTGAGAATATGATTTTTTGTTGATTTTCATTGCTCGTTAGACACAATTTATTTAAAGAGTTTAATCCTCAGGAAACAAAAGTAGTTGAGAAATCCCTAAATTTAATATTTTGCACAATATACTGCTTATTTTAGAATAAAATGCTACCTTTGCTGCTCAATTTACTTCAATTTCACACAACATGGTTATCTCCGAAAAAAATAATGTTTTGATTAATTTGGCTGAATTGCTGAAAAAGAATCGACCCGAAATTCTCCGGCAGAACCAACTCGATATGAATTCTTTTTCCGACATGGACGAGTCGATGCGAGACCGGCTGAAGGTAGATGAAAACAAAGTGGAAGGGATGATACGGTCACTTCTCGAAGTAGCTTCGCAAGACAATCCTGAAGGAAAGGTGTTATATGAATTTATCCGTGAAGACGGCATGAAAGTCGTAAACCGCACTGTTCCATTCGGAACTATTCTCATTATCTACGAATCGCGCCCCGATGTAACGATAGAAGCTGCCGCAACTGCATTTAAGGCCGGAAATCGCATCTTGCTCAAAGGAGGAAAAGAATCGTTTAACACAAACACTTTTCTTACCGGTTTGTGGCAACAATCGCTATCAGAAAATGGATTCGACACTAATTTCGTAGAATATTTGAATCTTTCGCGTGACGAAACTCAAAAACTCATCAAAGAAAACACACGAAACGTCGATATTATAATTCCTAGAGGTGGTGACAATCTCATCAACTTTGTAACCGAAAATTCATCGGTTCCGGTGATTGTAAGCGGCCGTGGAAATAACTTTATGTATGTGGATGATAATTGCGATACAGAAATGGCTATCCGTCTCATTGTAAACGGAAAAAAGCGGATTAGCGTTTGCAACGCTTTAGACAAGGTATTGATCAACAGAAATCTAACCAATCTAAATGATAAAATCACCGACTTCGTTTCGCAACTTAACAATAAAGGAATTGAAGTTTGGGGAAGCAGCGAAATTAGTGAACTAAATACTTCAATCACAGGGACCGATGATGAGGCGGTGCTTTTTGAAGAATTTATGGCCCCGAAAATATATTTCGCGCTGGTGGATGATTTAAACGAAGCCATAGGCATGATAAATCACTATTCTGGCGGACATTCAGCGGTTATCGTTACCAACGACACTGCAAAAGCTGATACTTTTATGCAAAAAGTGAATTGTGCTGCCGTATATCACAACGCTTCCACCCGATTTACTGATGGCGGGCAATATGGTGTTGGCGCAGAGATCGCTATCAGCACACAAAAACTTCACTTCCGTGGTCCCATTTGCGCACAGGAACTGGTTACCAACAAGTGGTTCGTCTACGGCGAAGGACATATCCGCGAATAATATTGTTCAAAAAGTCTTTAATCTTGGTTCTTGGTTCTAACAGTCTGAAATGAAAAATAAACTCGTCATAAAAATAGGTACTTCCACGCTAACGGCGGGAACAAACCGCATATCGTTTGCTGTAATCGAAAGTTTAGCGCGACAAATCGTAGAACTGAAAAAGAACTTCGATGTTGTCATTGTGTCATCGGGTGCCATTGCCACAGCACGCCAATTCGTGGAAATTAACGGATATCATAAAAATGTGGACTCCAAGCAGGCAATGGCAGCTATTGGTCAAACTAAATTGATGGAATTATACGACAATATTTTCCGTACGTTCGGATTGAATATCGCACAAATCTTGCTCACCTATCGTGATTTTGAGAACGATACGGCCAACGAGAACACCCGAAACACCATCAATAAACTGTGGGAAGTGGATTACATACCCATCGTGAACGAAAACGATACAGTTTCCATCGAAGAAATTGTGCTTGGGGACAACGACAAGCTTTCCGCACTGGTGGCGGTTATAACCAATGCTGACCTGCTTATTCTCGTTTCCGATATTGACGGTATTTACACCTGCAATCCGCACCTGCACCAGGATGCGAAACTGATCACCAACGTTTCAGACCTAAACTCAGTGACCCACTACATTGAAGAAAAGGCATCCACTTTAGGAACCGGTGGGATGTCATCCAAAGTTCATGCTGCCGATATCTGCATGAAAAACGGCGTAGAAATGTGGATTGTGAACGGGCAGCGTGCTAACTACATTGTGAAAGCGTTGAACGAGGAAATTCCGTTTACAAAATTTTCCGCAAAGGGTTAAGGACAAAGGACATTGAGCGTTGGGTAAAAAACGCTGAACTTTAAACATTAAAAATCAAACGTTAGAACATGAAATACGGATTTATCGGTTTTGGGAATTTGGCAAAAGCAGTCTATCAAGGTCTTAAAAGCATGAATAACATACAGTTTGCCTATTTCGACTTAAATAAAAAAGATGTAGAAGTCACTTTTTTCGATAGTATTGAAGATCTTGTCACTTTTGCCGATGTAATTTGGCTCACCATAAAACCACAAGATATAAAAGGCGTTCTGGAGCAACTGCAAACTTTGCATCTTGAAGATAAATTGATTGTTACACCAGTTGCAGGAAAACATATTGCATTTATCGAGAATTATGTTGGAAAAGAGCTGCCTATCGTTCGGATAATGCCCAATCTGGCAATGGCTTACCAAAAATCAGTTACGGCGTTTGCCACCAATCATCCCGAAAATCCAAGAACTGAAGAAGTTTTCAATGTCCTCTCTAAATTAGGTAAGGCAGTAAAACTCAGCGAAGATGGCTTCGACTTGTTCACATCTGTTTTTGGAAGCGGTCCGGCATTTATTCTGGCATTCATCCAGATTTTTAAGGATAAGATGCACGAATTCGATCTTCCGGGAAACGTTCTCGATGAACTTCTGCTCGGACTTACAGAAGGAACCACTCTTTATTTTGCTGAAAATCAAGCCAATTACAGTATAGAGGAACTTATCCGCAATGTTACCAGTAAAGGAGGAACCACCCAAGCTGGATTGGATCATTTCAGAAAACACAATATCGCTAAACATTTCGAAGGTGTGTTGGATGCAGCACGTGATCGATCGGCACAAATGAGCAAAAATTAAATATTTTTCTTTACTCGCATGCCAATCCATCGCTTACTGAATGGGTACTCCGATATTTTCCATATTTTTCACACTGTATTTGAAACAAAAATCTTTTCTTTGCGTTTATAACAAAGATTTATTACCGAAAACAAGTGTGAATCATACCACAAAAAATATTTTATATGGCTAGCAAGAAAAATTTTATCATCGACACGAACGTGATTCTTCACGATTACAGTTTTATTGAAAATTTTGAAGAAAACGACATCTACATTCCGTTTGTAGTTCTGGAAGAACTCGACAAATTCAAAAAAGGTAACGAACAGATCAATTTCAACGCACGTGCTTTTGTGCGCGAACTCGATTTAATTACCGATGATAATTTGTTTAAACAGGGCGCCGATTTGGGTGTTGGACGCGGAAAGTTATACATCATAAACAACGTAAAATCGCACGATAAAATTGTTGAAGCCTTTCCTGAAAAAACTCCTGACAACCGCATTTTATCAACCGTGCTGGATGTTATTGAAAAACATCCGAAAATGAAATCTATTCTGGTTACCAAAGACATCAATCTGCGCATGAAAGCGCGTTCGTTGGGTATTCCGGTGGAAGATTATATTAACGACAAGGTGATCGATATCGATGTTTTCGGACACGGAGAGCAGGTTATAGAAGGAATAAGCCCCGATTTGATCGATAAAATTTATGCACAACCCACCGGAGTTGATGTAGATGAATTTACTTTCGAGAATCCACTTGTTCCTAATGATTCTTTTGTTTTAAAGAGTGAACGCAACAGCGTTTTGGCAAGATTTAATCCGTTCACGCACAAAATAATTCGTGTGGATAAAGAACCAAGTTTTGGAATATCACCCCGCAACGCCGAACAAACATTTGCACTTGGAGTGTTGAACGATCCGGACATTAAACTGGTGGGGATCACTGGAAAAGCCGGAACGGGGAAGACGTTGCTGGCATTGGCGGCAGCTATGAAGCAAAGTAAGCAGTATAGCCAGATTCTGCTTGCCCGTCCAATTGTTTCCTTGTCAAACAAAGACTTAGGATACTTACCGGGAGACGAAAAACAAAAAATTGCTCCTTATATGCAACCGTTATTCGATAACCTGAACGTGATAAAATCGCAACTTGGACCAAATAGTGCAGAACTGCGCTCAATTGATGAAATGCAGAAGTCGGGGAAACTCGAAATCGAAGCACTGGCATTTATCCGCGGGCGCAGCCTAAGTGAGACGTATTGTATTATTGACGAAGCACAGAATCTTACTCCGCACGAAGTAAAAACTATCATCACCCGCGCCGGAGAAGGCACAAAAATGGTTTTCACCGGTGACTTACAACAAATCGATTCGCCTTACCTCGATTCACAATCCAACGGATTAGCGTATATGATCGATAAGATGAAAGGACAAAACGTTTTTGCTCACGTTAATCTGGTAAAAGGTGAACGGAGTGAATTATCTGAGTTGGCAAGTAATCTTTTGTAGATTATAGAATCAAGATTAAAGAATAAAGACAAAAGCGCATTACACCCAATTTGTAATGCGCTTTTTAATTATGATTGATGTCAAATCAAGAAAAAATTATAT
>DCEG01000003.1 GCA_002316835.1 Bacteroidales bacterium UBA1035
AATTAAGTTTGCAAGTCCAAAAAGCCGATTCTCAAACGTAAAAAATCAATAACTTAACTCAATTTTTGTAACATAATATTGCAAAAATTGGATCATTATTTGGTGCAAAATCGCTCATTCTTCTCTAATCACCGTATTTTGTCATACAAAAGTAAGCATTTAAACTACATAAAAGCATCCTTTAACTATGTTATAAAGCATATTATAATCAATCAAATAGATACTGTACTTTATACTGTTACATGTAATAGTATAAAGTACAGTATTTTATGAATTAAATAAATTAATATTTGTAATTAGTACAATTAAACGCTGAACCTATCTTTTTAACATTTAAAAAACAAAAAGCATAAAAGCTTATATCAAATTATCATATTAATGCATTTAGTCCTATTTCAACATAGTCACTTAGAGTTTTGCCTATAATATACATCATCTCTTTTGTATTACCATGTTCTTTTGGCTATGTTACGTTTTGAGAAAAGCAGAAACGTAATTCCGTAGGTAATTGGCAGTTCTTTATTTCTAAACTAGCAAAATAGTGCGCACAAGCTTCATATATTGAATGTTTCGAATACTGCCACACACAAAACAGAAAGTACTAATTCATTAATTACTATTAAGAGGAGTTTATCAAAAACAGATCTATATATTATATGTGTAAAAGATATTATTGAAAATAAATATTAATAATTTATAAGAATTAAAGTTATGTTTTCCTAAATAGATTCATCTCTGACAGCAGGCGGAGAAGAATCTAAAAGCATAACATTAAATTCATTCATATACTTTCTCACTATTGGTTCGTGAATGTGCCTGAAGTTTTTTTGTGGATAATTTCCCCGTCTTCCGTCTCACAGCTCGTCATTTAAAACAATCTTTTTACTTTTGTTGTTATAAGTACTCCCTTACGTAAGATTGTATAAGATTATCAACAATAAACAGATGAAAACAATAAAAATTATTATGGTTGCTTCACTTGTGTTATTTCTCACAAGTTGCGGCAACAAACAAACGGCTAACGAAAGCCAAAGCAATACCCCTACAATAGCGGAAAATGAACAAATCTCAAGTTACGGAACTGACATTTACGGAACTTATGAAGGTATTATTCCGGCAGCAAATTCAGCTGGGATATCGATGCATTTGACTATAAATTCCGATGAGACATTTATACTTACTCGTGAATACCAAGGCAATAAAAACGGTTCATTTAAAGATCAGGGCAAATATATATTAATAAACGATAATGTGATTGAGCTGACTGATAAGAAGGGTATTAAAACTTATTACAGAGTGGATAACGGAAGTGTAATTCTTTCTGATCCGGAAGGCAATGTTGCCGATGCGGATTTTGCATCACAATATCAGCTCAGAAAACTATAACAAATGAAGAAAGTTATTTATTTACTTCTTTTATTGACTCTCGTGGTTTCCTGCTCTAAATCGCGCGAAGATCAGGTTCTGAATTATGTTCAGAAAACTATCGGCGAAAAACCAAACAATATTGAAGCAAATTTGGGTGATATCCTCTATGAGTTTGAGTACGTGAACGAAAAAATGATGCTGGATTTGCTGAACGATTTTAGAATCTCTACCAGCGGATTGGATAAAATCATGAATAAGAAGCACGAAAACCGCAAGGGTGTAGTCGTAACCGATAACACCGGCCGACAACTCGGAACATCTGAAGTAAATATCTGGGAAAGAAAAGATATGACGGCAATGCTGGAACTTTTCTCACCGACAACAGACAGGCTAAACTACAAGATAAACGTTCGGGTGATATCGAAATAGATTACAAGTTAAAACCGCTCTCCAATCGAGCGGTTTATTTTTTTATTGCTCTTAATATCTCTCTTTTGCCGGGCGGTCCGGGTAATCTTTCTACTACAAATCCGGCTATCTGCATCATTCGCCTAACGGAGCCTTTGGCACAATAAGTAGTCAATATTGCATTTTGGGAAGAAATGGAATAGAGTTTATCGAAAATTTCCTGAGTCCACATCTCGGGTTGTTTTTCGGGAGCAAAAGCATCAAAAAAGATTACATCAAATTTATTTTCGGGATAAAAATCCGATGGATTACTGAAATCTACCTGCATTTTCAGTAACGAAAAATAGAGTATTATCTGATTCCATTTCTCCCACTCTACTTCGTGTAACTTTTTGAAAACATTTTTTTTCGATGGATCGGTTAACTCCGCATAATTCAACTTTCCCGCATCATCTTTTGAAAGCGGATAGAGTTCGAGTGACGTAAAATCAACTTTTTTACTTGTCTTTTCAGCTTCCAGCAAGGTCAAAAAAGCATTTAATGCGGTTCCGAAACCGATTTCCAACACGTTTATTTCACTTTTAGTACAATGTCGTAATCCGGCATCGATAAACACGTGCATCGATTCCTGAATGGCCCCGTGCGTGGAATGGTAATGTTCGTTCAATTCGGGCACGAAAAGCGTGTGCGAACCGTCTTCGGTTATTTCAAATTCGATATTCATATCAACCTTTATCTGCAAACAAAATTAGAAAATCTTTGTTTATAACTTTCCTGTTGCGCTATTTATCTTAATTTTGCAACAGATTTCAGCAAAAAATCAATTCCAACAGAATGAATAGATATATTTACACGTTCGCGCTTTCGTTCCTGCTTCTGGCTTGTAATTCCAATCGTGAAAACGATACCAACGTACTCACGGTGACCATTGAGCCTCAACGCTATTTTATGGAGCAAATCGTGGGCGATAAATTTCAGATAAATACACTTGTCCCTCCGGGTTCAAGTCCTGAAACCTACGAACCTTCACCATCGGCGATGATAAAACTGGGAAACAGCAAAGCGTACTTTAAAGTGGGTTTTCTGGGTTACGAAAACGTGTGGACGGGTAAGCTTTCCGAAAATAACCCCAATTTGAAAATAGTAGATTGTTCTGCGGGAATTGAACCGGTTTACGGCGGACACGGCCATCACGATCATTCACACGGCGATTCAGAACACGAACACGCTGATGCAGCCGATCCGCATGTATGGAGTTCGGCGAAAAATGCCGTTCTTTTCTCTCAGAATATGCTGAATGCGATAGTGGAAATCGATACCGAAAACGCCGATTTCTACCGTGCCAACTTTGAGAAACTGAAACAAAAGATTGTAGAAACCGATTCTACGTTGACCCAATTACTCCGGGATATTCCCTCGCGAAGTTTTATTGTTTATCATCCCGCTTTGGGTTACTTTGCCCGAGACTATGATCTGGAACAACACAGTATCGAGTTTGAAGGAAAGAATCCCTCGCCTGCTCAAATGAAAGAATTGGTGGATCTGGCAAAAGCCGAAAATATTACAATCGTGTTTGTTCAGCAGGAATTCGATGTAAAGAACACCGAAGTTATTGCCAAAGAAATAGGAGCCAAATCATTCACTATAAACCCACTGGCTTACGAATGGGATGAGGAATTGATCCGCATAGCACAAATTTTAGCCGATCAGGATAAATGAATCCGATTATCGAAATACAAAACCTGAACGTCGGATACGACAACAAACCCGATGTGCTGAAAAACGTCTCGCTTACCGTTTTCGAAAACGATTTTCTAGGCATAATCGGGCCTAACGGCGGTGGAAAAACCACATTGCTGAAAGCAATTCTGGGATTGATACAACCGGCATCAGGTAAAATAACTTTTTACGATAACGGAAAAAAGATAAACCATATCAATATCGGTTATCTGCCGCAAATCAACCAAATAGACAAAAAATTTCCCATCAGTGTGCGCGAAGTTATCTTGTCGGGGCTAACTCTTCGGGGAAAAATCATTAAAAGATATACAACGGAAGACAAACGAAAAGTACTCCCTATTGCCGAGAAAATGGGCGTTGAAAACCTGTTGCACAGAGCTATAGGCGAACTTTCGGGCGGACAGTTGCAGCGCGTGCTGCTGGGACGCGCCATTATCGATAACCCTAAACTTATTATCCTCGATGAGCCAAGCTCGTACGTGGATAAACTTTTCGAAACAAATTTCTACAAACTACTCGACGAAATAAATAAAGACATAGCTATCGTGCTGGTTTCGCACGACGTGGGAACCATTATTTCGCAGGTTAAGAACATTGCCTGCGTTAATCAAAGCCTTCATTATCATTGCGGCAGCAATATTTCACAGGAGTGGCTGATGGGAGCCTACGATTCGTGTCCCATTGAGATACTCGGACACGGTTCGCTGCCGCATCGGGTGCTTTTGCAGCACGATCACGATCATCATCACGACGAAAAAGAATAACCCATGCCAGAACCCTTGTTAATTGCTCTTGCCGTAATCTGCCTAATCGTTGGTGCCGTAGGCACGGTTGCACCGGTGTTGCCCGGCGTTCCGCTTTCATGGGCAGGATTGCTGATCCTTAAGTTCGTTCCTTCGGTAAAGGATAATGTATCGTGGGTAGTGATCGTTCTTTTGGGAATTGTCACAATCGGCGTAACCATTTTAGATAATATCCTGCCGATGTGGGGAACAAAGAAAATGGGCGGAAACAAAAAAGTGGTGTGGGGAGCGACAATCGGGTTGCTGATAGGTTTTTTCCTGGGACCGTGGGGAATTATTTTTGGCCCGTTTGCAGGTGCCTTAGTCGGTGGACTAATCGGTGGCAACAAAATGAAGCCGGCGTTGAAGCACGCTTCAGGAGCATTCCTTGGCTATATTGCCGGACTTGTTATTAAACTGATAACCGTAGGGTTGATCGTTTTCTTTTTTGTGATGGCGCTGATTTAAAACAAAAAACCGATAGCTTTCGCCATCGGTTCATATCAATATTTCTTAAAATTCTTACTGCCTCATCAAATACTCCGCAATTTGCACGGCATTTAAAGCTGCGCCTTTGCAGATTTGGTCGGCCGATGTCCAGAAAGTCAGCCCGTTGAGATTGGTAAGGTCTTTGCGAATTCTTCCCACGTACACCGGATCTTCACCGGCAGCGTCCAACGGCATCGGATATATTTTTTTCTCCGGAGTATCAAGCAAAACAACGCCTTCGGCTTTAGCAAATGCCTCACGCGCTTCTTCCACTGATACCGGCCTTTCTGTTTCAATCCAAATAGCTTCAGAATGTGCACGTAACACAGGAACACGAATACAGGTAGCGCTCACTTCGACATTGCTGTGCATTATCTTGCGCGTCTCGTTAAACATCTTCATCTCTTCTTTGGTGTAGCCGTTTTCGGTAAACACATCAACCTGCGGAATAAGATTGTACGCCAACTGATAGGCAAATTTCGAAATCGTCGGGTTTTCCTTGTTCACCAATTGTCTGTGCTGTTCTTCCAGCTCGGCCATGGCAGAAGCTCCTGCTCCCGATGCAGCCTGGTAAGTGGACACATGCACGCGCTTGATATGCGAAATATCCTCGATTGCTTTCAGTGCAACGACCATCTGAATGGTTGTACAATTAGGATTAGCGATTATGTTTCTGGGACGATTTAGTGCATCCTCGGCATTCACTTCGGGTACAACCAACGGAACATCTTCATCCATACGAAACGCGCTCGAATTGTCTATCATAATGGT
The DNA here is from genome assembly GCA_002316835.1 of Bacteroidales bacterium UBA1035. GTDB lineage: Bacteria > Bacteroidota > Bacteroidia > Bacteroidales > Dysgonomonadaceae > Petrimonas. The sequence continues at coordinate 5,559 of DCEG01000003.1, forward strand.
TCCGTGCTTTGTTATTGTATCGGCAAATTCCAGCGATGTTCCGCCACCGGCAGACGTAAAAGCAATATCAATTCCCTTAAAATCGTCGTTATGTTTGAGTTCTTTCACGGTAAACTCCTTACCGCGAAAAGTATATGTTTTACCTGCACTTCTCGATGAACCGAAAAGAAACAGTTCATCTACAGGAAAATTTCTAGCATCAAGTACACGAAGCAATTCCTGACCCACTGCTCCGCTTGTTCCTACAATCGCAATTTTCATTTTTGTAAATATTTAATTTGATAAATAAATGGGATGACAAATGTACAAAATAATCGCCATTCTTAACAACCTAAAACTCAAAAAGTAAGTATTTTTATAATTTTACATTCAAAAATATACACTTTTCACTTTAATAATATCTTTTTGACTAAATCGCCAACCCTTACAATGTAGTATCCTTTGGGGAGATTAAGCTGATATTCGTTGGTCCCTGCTTTCACTTTTTGAGTATGCACTTTTATGCCTACGATACTAAAAACTTCCAGTACACCATCTTTCGGGAGGTTTTCTATGATTAATCGATTTTCCGAGACTTTTATTTTTGTTTCGGACACGCTTTCTTCCACAACAACTCCTCTGCTTTGATCCTGGGCATATAAACCGGCAAGCTCAAAACTAAACAACAAGAATAATATAAATAGAGTTGTCAGGTAAAATTTTTTCATTCGAATGGTTTGAAATGTAAAAATAGCTAAAAAAAAGACTGTTCTTGTTTTTTTAACAGATATTTTTCATCTTACCCTATTTGCAAAGAGACTAATAACGAAACTTTAGTGATATATTATTTCTTTCTCAAAGATTTGATATTCTTTTAATCTTTCCTCAGCAAGTTTATCAAGTATGGAAACCATTGATTTATTGGATTCCATAACATAACAGGCTTCTGATTTAAATATCTTTCGTTTATTTAATGCTTCTTTAATTTTCTGATACAGAACTAAATCGATACCCATGTTCCGGTATCCATTGAGCAGACCTAATATGAGTATTCTTGCCGATTTAATTTTGTGCTGATTCTTCATGAATTGATAAATACCTGTTAGCGAAAGCTTTCCTTCAGATACATACCTGAGCGCCTCATTAAGATTTGGAACCGCAATAAGAAATCCGATTATTTGATCTCGTTTCTCAACGATAAGTGTTAAGTCTAGCGGAGTCGTCTTTTTCAAATCGTTTGCCATTGCCCGAAATTCAGTTTCGTTCAGTGGCATAAAACCCCAATTGTGCTTGTTGGACTCATTGTAAACGCTGTTTAGTTTTTCGATATCTTCTTGAAATGTATTTTTGGTTAGATTTCTGATAATAATTCCGTTGTTGTTCATATACTGAACAGCCTTATCGTAAATGTTGGGGAACTCACTTAATATTTTGCTACCGCTTATCGCGTACGAAAAAAGAGCAATTTTTTTACTAAAACCGTAGGATGAAATAAGATTTTCGTAGTAATCGTAATTATAAGGCATTAAAATTGCCGGAGGCAAATTAAAACCTTTCGACAGAATTCCACAACTGTCGTTGGTTGTGATATTGGTTGGGCCTGCTATTTTCGTTATTCCTCTTGCCTTAAGCCATTGTTCGGCAGCATTGAATAACATCGATGAAACGCGTGTGTCGTTTATCGAGTCAAAAAAACCGAAAAAACCCGTTGAATCATGATAGGTATCCAAATGAGTTTTGTTGAAAATTGCGGCAATGCGGCCCAATATTTTATCCTTATCATAAACTAAAAATAACTGCATTTGAGAGTGTGCGAAAAATGGGTTTTGCCTGCTAAGCATTTTTTTTACTTCTCCATAAACGGGCGGAACATAAAATTCGCAGTGTTGGTATAACTCATTCGGGTAATCGATAAAAAGAGCCATCTCTTTCTTGGTTGATACTTCGACTATGTTCATTTGGGCTGATTTTTCAAAAAACTCTCCAATGTACACGAAGGAACCAGCTTGCCATTGTGCAAAACAGCATCGGGGCATCCGTCGCAATAATCGGTATAACTTGTGCGGGATGAAGGGGGATTTACAATATTGATAACCTGATGGTTGATCGACTGCAACGCTGTTGAAGGCTTCTTCAAAATTTCGGCTACATACCGCTTTAAAACAGGTTTCAGAGCAGGCAGAAATAGCGATCCGGCAATGAGTTGCATAACAGGAAGCTTATTGCGCTCTTTCCCCGAAATATACGAGTATGTTTTATTCCTAAAATGACCGAGAGCGGTGGAAAATTCAACTGTTTTTGCATCAACATAACCCAGTGTTTTCCCGTTAATGGCAAACCAGGCGGTTTGTACCCATTTATATCCGATGTTAGAACTTTGCGACCCTAAATACGACGAGAAAAGCATATCGGGAAAAGCATTTTTTAATGTATGGGCAAGCTCCGTAACTTCCACTTCTTTGCTAACATCGGGTGTATAGCTATCGAAAGAAAATTCTCGTTTCAGTATTAACACCAGATAATCGGTATATGCGTTATTTTGTTGAAACCATTGTACAACATTGGGTATCTGTATCAGGTTATTTTTTGTAACCACACAAGTGAACCCAAGCTGAAGACCGCCTACTTTATGAACTATATCGGCATATTTTTTTCGAAGCGCATTTAATTCGCTTTCATTTTTATAATTGAGCCTGTTATGAATATCTATCCTGATGATAAATCCGCTTAATCCCGCATTTTTTAGTCTGGCGCAAGTTTTTTCATTAACAAAAAGCCCGTTGGTGTGAATGAGCGATTTTAATTTATTTGAGTGAACAAATGAGACAATTTCTTCAATATCGGGATGCATTATAGCTTCTCCGCCCGTAATGGTTATAATGCCACAGTTCCTGATATTTTTGAGCGAGAGGATATCGCTTTTTATTTTCTCTATTGGTTCGTGAACGGGTATACAATCCGTTCTGTCTATACCTTTATAGCAACCCTCGCACCTCATATTGCAGTGGCTTGTTACCTCTATCCATCCGTTCGGGTTATCGTTTTTTGAATATGGTAAACGATACATTTCCCGGTTATTTAAACTTTGCGGCATCTGTTATAGAATATTTGGGGCATCGCCTCTGTTTATGAATTTTTTATACACAAGGTTTCCGAAAAACGTAAATAAATATGTAAAAGGATTTTTTAGAATTCCTTTATTGAAAATGTTTCTCTTTATTATATTTGGATAAGAGTATACCAATTTATAGAGTTTTTTGTACGATGCTTCCAATTCTTCCGGAGTGAAGTTCTTGGGTTTGAAAACACAATCGGCAGCAGTATATTTGCGATAATCTTCGTGCAACAACCGATTTTCACTTTTCATTTGTTTGTAGAAATCGGTTGTGGGTAAGGGAGTAAGAATGTAAAACTTTGGGGCAGGAATTTTATTTTTAATTGCGAACTCAGCTGTCGCTTCAATTGATTGAGGCGTATCGCCATCTGTACCGATAATCATTTCCGATGCTATGGCAATTCCTTTTTTTTGGATTTTTCCCAATAACTCTGCAGTTTCGTTTACTTTTACCCACGATTTATTTAAAGCATTTAACCCTTCCTGCGAAATGCTTTCTATGCCTAAACTTAAGATAGTACAACCCGATGCCGCCACTTCATTCAGAAGCTTTTCGTTTTTTGCAATTAACAATGTACACTGACTTCCCCATTGCATTTTCAACGGTTTTATTCTTCGCGCAAGTTCCATCATATAATCGGGTTGCGAAGCAATGTTATCATCAATAAGAAAGAAACGTGAAAAACCGAGTTCTTTTACTCTTTTTATATCCCGAATCACATCTTCAACAGGACGACTCAAGTATTTTCCTTTATATATGCAGGCTATTGAACAGTAGCTGCATGCGTGCGGGCATCCTCTTCCGGCTTGAACGGGGAGCATATAACCGATTTTTTTTTCTGTCAGTAGTTCGTAACGCGGAATCGGGAGGTTATTTAAGTTCGTGAGAGGGAAGTTGTAAACGGACTGAATTTTGCCTGTTTTCTCATAATCCGATAGGAGTTTGGGATATGCAATTTCTCCATCGCCTATTACAACACCGTCGCAATAATCCCTAACGAAATCGGGTAACATAGAAACCATATATCCTCCCATAAAAACGGTTTTTCCGCGTTCCTTAAATTCTTTGGCAATATCCATGGCGCGAAAAATGGCGTGCCCCATTGCACCAATACCTACCAAGTCACAATCTTCGTCAAAATTGACTTCTTCGATAACTTCAATCGTTAATTTTACTTCCCAATGCGGAGGCGTTAACGCTGCCAGCAACGGGAGCGCAAGTCCCGGCAAATATATTCGCTTCTGTTTACACAATAATCCCGACTCAGAACTGTATTGTGTTGGTTGTATGAGAATTACTTTAGGCATTTGATCTTTTTTATATATTGATTCCTCACTTTTGCGGCTCCCCATAACAATCTGAATTGCATCGCAGGTGAATATTTAAGGTGATGCATAAGATCTCCCGGTCTGAATAATACGCGCTCATACATATGCAAAATTTGATGATAATAATCTTGTAACGACATTTTGGTAGGCGAAATTACAACGTGTGCCAAATCCCATTTTTCAAATTCTGTTCTGGGAATAATTAAATTTTTATCATCGAAGTCGATATCAGTTTTTTCTAACGGTGCGAGCGGTTGAATATTTAAAAACCGTATGCCGAGCTGAATCATTTTTTGTGTTGCTCTCTTAAAATCATCTTTATTCCACTCAGGCATAACAATGACCGAAGCGTAACAGTCTATTTTGTTTTTATTCAAAACTTCCATCGCAGCTTCATTAATGTGAGCGGTAGTTTTTTTATGAAAAGACATCAGTTCAGTGTCGTTAAACGATTCAAACCCTACTATTACCGTTCTTAAACCCTGCTCTTTAAATTTGCGCATCAAATCGGGATGAGTGGCAATAAAATCTGCTCTGCCGTATATCAGGTATTTCTTTTTAATGTTATTCTCCTGGAGAAGCTTAAGGAAGCTTGAAACTCTTTTCTCCGATACCAAAAAATTATCATCAATGATATAGATTTCTTTCTCCCGAATATCTTTTAGCTCTTCTATAACCTTTGGCAAAGGCCTTTCTACATAATTTTCGTCTGTTATCTTACGGCAAAAACAGAAAGTACACGGAAAAGGACAACCAAACGAGGTTTTTAAGAGAGCAACCCGATTATGAAAAACATAAAAATATTGTTTCCTGTACTTTTTAGTGGTTAGGCGGTTAGGTATTGGAAAATTAAAAGTGTAAGCGGGGAGTTCGTCATCTTTAACCTTTTGTCCTTTCTTTAATACACCGTCGGGAATATCAGTATTGGTCTCTATGGCATTTATTAATTTTGGAAAAACGTCAACGGCATTTCTTATTACTCGAAAATCTACAGCAGGATGATCAATATTTTCCGGCATTTTTTCAATATACACGCCTCCCACAACTGTTTTCACCAGCGGATTTAACTCTTTTGCTTTTTTGCAAATATCAATTATTTTATTTATATGCGTAATGTAGCCGGTAACACAAACGATATCGGGATTAAATTCTTTTATAAAATATTCTGCCGCCTTTTTCTCCAAAATAAGATCGATGATTTTTATTTCATGTTCTTTCTCTACCAACGTGGCAAGAATTTCCAATTCAAGTGGTTCAACTATCATTACGTGTTGTAACCCAATTGTTTCCTCAGGGGGGGATGGTCTTAGAAAAAGTATTCTCATCTGTTTCATTTTTTTTAAAATTAGGAAATGCTTTCTTGTATATATTGGATTGTCTGGTTTTTGATTTATATGTCAGAGCGCCTTTTAACGCTTTCAGAATCATGCGGATTCCCCAATGAGAGTGGTACAGAAACATTTTCTTCTCTACTAATTCAGCACCTAACCGGTTTTTAGATGTTTCTGCTGTTTGTCCCAAATTTACGTACCTGCAATCGGTTGCAAACCCTTCCTTCAAAATAGCGATAAGATTATTGAAATAAGAATCGTACAGGTCTCTCAGGCTATAATTGATGCCTCCGAATAAAAAGTAATAAGTTTCTTCATCACGCGCAGTTATATGCCATGTTAAAAGTTCGTTTTCATGATAAAAAGAGTACAGACGAAACGGCTCCGGAAGATGTCGAAAGAAATCAAAACTCAGCACTTCCAGTTTTGTTTTAGTTTTTTCAATCACCTCTAGATATTGTCTGTAATGAGCTTGCGTAAAAGTCAAACATTCGGATTCTGTTTGTGTCACATTCTGGAATTTCAGGTTTGCGACCTTAATCCTTCGTCTGTAATTATGTTTAATGGATAATAAGAAACTTGACCAATCAATATCGCGCTTTTCAAAAATAAGGGAGGGTAATGTGCTCATTTTAATAATGTCCGGAACACTATCTGAATAGTTATAATTTAAGCAGAGTATAACGCCTTTTTCGTTTATTAAAATATGAGTCAGAAGCTGATCGCCATACTTCTGGTCGCCTATAACTCCAGAAGCATCTACCGATGCGGGTATTCCGATTATATTAGCTTTTAATTGGAGTTTCTTGCCGGAAAATGTAAACAAGTTAATTTCTAAAGAATACACAATCATGCCAACTACTAATGTGTCGTTGACATACCCGCAATAGTATCTTTGTTTGCAAGGATTGTGTTTTTCAAGATGTTCAAGAAAGAATTTCTTTTGATACATACTTTCTGATAACTCATCCCAATTGCCAATAATATCACGAATAGAGAAATATGTATAAAAATTACAATTGCATATCATTTTCACATTCAGTGTTATTGTGACTCGATATTTATATTCATTCCCTCAAAAGCCAATGCAGTATTCGGAAAAACGGTTTGGCCCTCATTTAAAAGTTCGTCGAGCTCGTTGTATCGCGATGAAAAATGACCGATGATAAGCTTTTTCACATTGGCTGCTTTGGCTATTTCGGCTGCCTGACGTGCTGTGGAATGAAATGTTTCTTGCGCCCTTATCCCTTCTGCTTCAGCAAAAGTAGCTTCGTGATACAATACATTGGCATTTTGGATGTAAGGAATGATTTCGGGAAAATAAGCCGTATCGGAACAGTAAGCGTATTTTCTGGGCGGAACTGAAGGAGTGGTAAGAATTTCGTTTTTAATCAGATTGCCGTTTTCAGTTATAAAATCGGCTCCTTGTTTTATGTCTTTTATCTGTCGAAACGGGATATTGTAGAAATCAATCATCTCACGTTTGATATGTCTTGGTGATTCTTTCTCTTCAAAAAGAAATCCGTTTGTATTGATTCTATGTTTCAACGGAAACGAAAAAACACGTATAGAATTGTTCTCGAATATTAATTGGTGACTATGCGGATCTAACGGAATGAGGTTTATTTTGTATGAGAATTGATTACCGAAATATTTGATAAACGGATCGAGAAACAAGTCCATCTCTTTGTGCGCATAGATATTTAAGTTGCTGGTTCTCCCCAACAAACTCAATGTAGCCAACAATCCCGGAAGACCGAATACATGATCTCCGTGTAAATGCGATATAAAAATGCTGTGAAGTTTGCTAATCCGCGTTTTATATTTTCGCATTTGAAGCTGTGTTCCCTCGCCACAATCGATCATAAACAGCTTTTCGTTTACATCGACCAATTGCGAAGCAGGATTGTGAAGTGTAGTTGGCATTGCCGACCCGCAACCCAGTATCGTGACTTGAAATTTTGTCATTTTATCTTATCCCGATGAGCTTATGCGTTTGCAAACTCAATGCCCATTTCGGGTTTTGCTTAATAAGCTCAATACAATAATCAACGTTTTCCTGTATAACTACCAGATCGTCAAAAATAGGACTCAGTAAATATCGATTGGTTTTTGGAAGAATGGATATATCAGGTAGCGGATCACCTTTAGCAATAGGAAAACGCAACTCATCTACTTCGGGAATAAGTGTACGGATTTTCTCAAACTGCTGCTTGGGACTGCACGTGATGTAATCAATTCCTGCCGGAACACGTCGGGTTCCGTTAGTTTCGATAGCTTGTTTATAACCTTTTTCTTTGAAAAAAGCGATTGTTTCATCTTTAAGTTGAAGCGTAGGCTCTCCGCCTGTCCAGATAATCCATCGACAAGGATATTGTGAAATTTCGCTAAAAATCTCATCGAGTGACATTTTCACGCCAAACTCAAAATCGGTATCACAAAAGATACACGCTAAATTACATTTTGATAACCTTATGAAAATGGATGCTTCACCTGTTCTTCCTCCTTCGCCTTGCAGCGAATAAAATATTTCATTGACCGTCAATCTCATAGATCGCAGAGGTTTTTGGGGTTTCGCTAATTTCTACAGCATACAGTTCGGGGAGCAAGGGTTTGAATACATCGAAAAGCATTTTTGCCAGATTCTCGGCAGAAGAATTCAGCGGCGCCATAATATCGTTGAGATTGCGATGATCGAGACGCTCATCGATATATTCTTTCACAAGTTTTAGTTCGTTGTAATCTTTTACAAATCCGGTTTCATTCAGCTCTTTCGACCGAAGATGCACCGTGACCACGTAATTGTGTCCGTGCATCCGTGTACACGGATGACAATCGGGCAACCCGTGAAGCGCATGAGCGGCCGAAAACGCAAATTGTTTACTTATCTTGTACATTTTGAGAATACATTAAAAGTCTTATACTTTATAAATGTTTTTCGGCATTAATTGTTCAATTCCAGAAAGGTTGTCATCGGATAATGATCGGTATAGGCAACTTTGTCAACCTTAGCTCTATAGGCCTTAAGATTGGGACTGTGCATAATGTTATCGATACGGAACCAAAAAAAATCTTTATGATATGTGATTCCCGGACCAAAACCTGTATTCGCATATGCATCTTCCATTCCATTTTTCATTTGTGCATATACATATGAGATGGGCGTGTCATTGAAGTCGCCGCAAATTATGGTTCCGTCAACATTTAATTCTGAAAGATAGTTCTTCACTTTAAGAACTTGTTCTGTACGCATTCGATACGCTTTTCCCAACCGTGACCGAATGTTGGAAGTAACGTCTTCCAGGTTCACCTCATCACTATTCTGAATGAAATCGCCGTACAATTTCTTGTCTTCAGCGCTTATGCTGTTCGATTCAAGATGCACGTTGGCAACAGCAAGTTTTTTTCCGTTTACATCGATCGTGTAAACCACAGCACCGTTAAACGATGAGTTAAACACAATTTCATGTGTTTTTTCGATGGGGTATTTGGAGAAACACGCCAGCCCAAAAATATGATATTTTCCGGATGCCTCCAATGCCGTAGAGGAATGATAGGGGTATTTGCTAAGAATTCGGTTTACATCGCGTTGCGACTTTATCGATTGCCCTGTTTTACTAACAAGGTATTCCTGCAAACAAACAATATCTGCATCAGATTCAACAATATAATCGAGAATAGGATGCTCTTTGTCTGCTTTTCTGTTTTCGTTAATAAAGCCTTCCACGTTGTACGTAAGAACTTTCAGACTATTTTCGGGAACTTTATCGGGAAAAAAGTTCATCGGGAAAAAAGTAGTTATCGGTTTGTGACACAGAATTAAAGACACCAATGAAATAAGTGCTAATTTCCACTTTTTGAACGTTATCCATAAAAAAAGATACATAACATTCAAAAAGAAAATAAAACCGAACGCAATTCCGATATAAGAGAACAAATTAGTCTTCAATGGCGAAACCCGCCAGGACAGTAGTGAGCTCAGGAGCAATAGAATAGCGATAATATTCGTAGCGAATATTATGTTTCTTACAATTCCACGAAATACAACTATTTTACTTTTTGCTGGCATCAAACAGTTTCCTTTTCTCTTCAGAAGACAAATTGCTATACCCCGATTGTTTCAATTTATCTAAAATAGCATCAATCTCTGCCTGCTCGTTGTGCTTACGTTCATTATATTCCATATCGGTCTCTGCACGACGATACTCAACTTTCATTCTGGTCTTTCTTCTTGGCGGCCTTCGTTTTGTCAAATTTGCCAGCCCATCAAGTATCTTGCTTACCCATCCGGTAATATCGCGGCCATTTCTATATTGCCATGCAAAAATGTAACCTGCAATGGCTCCACCAATGTGTGCCACATGACCGCCTTCGTTAATTCCGCTTCCTAACGAAAGAAAATCGAGTAAGAAAACCCCGATAGCAATGTAAATAATTCTCACCTGCCCTATCAGCAACAAGTTCAACTGAACATTGGGACGATAGAATGCTGCTCCCATCACTATGGCCATTACAGCAGCTGAAGCTCCAATCATCCAGCTATGCCCCAAGCCTACAAAATAGGGAATGGTATTGAAAGTAAGTATATACAAAAATGCGCCGGCCAAGCCACCTAAAATATACAAGCTGCCTAAAGTCCGCCCACTAAAATATTGCAGGAAAATCCGTCCAAACCAATACAACCACAACATGTTGAAAAGAAGATGCCAGAATTGTTCGTGGACAAACATATAAGTAAACAGTGTCCACAACCGATTTAGTAATTGCGATAATTCAGATGGAACACCCAAAAACGTAATCAGTTCTAAAACCCTGATATTAAACAGAACGAAAATAACATTAATAATTTTTAGCACAAGAAAAACAGCAATATTGATGAAAATAAATTTCACCAAAACATCACCGTTTTTGTATCTGTACTTTAACTGATCAATAATAGTTGCCATGTACTTTGTCCTTTTTTCTCCAATACAATATCATAAAGATACCAAATAACATACCTCCCAAATGCGCAAAATGAGCCACATTGTCCCAGGAGAAGTTACTGATACCAAAAACAAGTTCAAACACGCCATATCCTATAACAAACCATTTTGCTTTAATAGGGAAAGGGAAGGGAATAATAAAAAGTTCTGCATTGGGAAACAACATTCCAAAAGCCAGCAATATGCCAAAAACTGCTCCTGATGCACCAACAGTTACCGAATTCAGCGCAGCATTTAAGGCAGCCGGTGCACTACTTACATAATTCATGTTTTGTTGGAGCAACTGATATCCTTGTGAATAAACGTCCTCGATTGCTTCCAAAGACATTCCGCTTTTTATCGATTGAATTCGTAAAAATGCGACAAGCATTTGTATCAATGCCGCCCCAATACCTGTTACAAAGTAAAAGCTTAGAAATCGCTTTGGACCCCACACATGTTCCAATGTCCGCCCAAACATAAAAACGGCAAACATATTGGAGAAAACGTGCATGAATGAACTGGTATCGTGGAGAAACATGTATGTTACCAACTGATAAATCCGAAAACCTTGCGACTCCACATAATGCAATCCAAACATTTCGGTCAGGTTGTACCCTTGTCTCAAAAAAACCACTTGTGCCAGCCACAAAATAACATTTATAATAACTATATTTAGCGTTACCGGCGGTAAAGCACCGCCAAATCCCGTTCTTGAAGTGTTCATAATTGTTCTATGGAAATGAAAGGCAAAAATACGTATATTTTCGTATTATGACGAGATTTTGTGGTATAATTCCTTTTTTTTAAATAAAATCAAATACTTTTTATCTTTTTTCTTGATTGTTTTTAAATAAACCATTATATTTGGCGCTTATATAGGTGAAAACCTTACCATTAATGTTTGTTTAATTTTTTTATTAACGTTTTCTTATGAATAAATCAGAACTAGTTAGTGCTATTGCTGAAAAATCAGGTCTCAGCAAGGTTGATGCAAAAAAAGCATTGGATGCGACCCTCGATGCAATCTCGGGTGAAGTGAAAAAAGGTGGTAAAGTTGTATTAGTGGGTTTTGGAACTTTCTCGTTAACTCAAAGAAGTGCAAGAAAAGGTATCAATCCTCGCACGAAAAAAGCAATCAACATCCCGGCTAAAAAAGCAGCTAAATTCAAAGCAGGTGCAGCATTGTCTAACCTCTAATCATTTAGTCTAAAAAAAATTAAATAAGGAGCAAAGTTTACTGACTTTGCTCCTTATTTTGTTTCTAAAGCAAACTAATTAAAGATTTTGCTTTCTCTTAAAAAAATATTCCGTAAATTTGCACGCCAAAAATGACTCCGTAGCTCAGTTGGTAGAGCAAATGACTCTTAATCATTGGGTCGAGGGTTCGAGTCCCTCCGGGGTCACTTTTTAACAACGCAAAACAAAGTAAACTCCTAATTATCAGCTGATATTAGGAGTTCTATTTTTTCAGAAGTTCTCCTAATTCGGAGGACTTTATTATTCATTATCCATCTCCTCCGGGTTGATAATTTGTTTTCATTTGATTATATTTTCTTATTTAACTAATTTACAAAACCAAATGAAGAGTTGCAGTTTAAGTCTTCCTGCAACTCTTCCAAATATAATAATATAACGTATTTATTACAAATAAGTTTTACACAACTATTCGTACCCCGGATTATTACTCCACTTATTTCCTGTGTTTGAGTCTATCACATTTTGGGGAATTGGCCATAATATGTTATGCTCTTTGATATGTTCAGCCGACTCGGGGTTGTACTTTTTTGTCCGCTCTATCAGTTTCCCGGCACGAACCAAAGTAAACCTACGAAATTCTTCACCAAAAAGTTCTCTTGCTCTTTCATCCAATAAATAATCCATGCTCATTTCTCCTGCAGATACAGGAGTTGCTTTAGCTCTTTCGCGCACAACATTCACAGCTTCGGCTGCTCTTTGTTTATCACCTAAATGGATGTATGCTTCGGCAAGCAATAGATAAGTTTCAGCTAAGCGAATCCGATATTTATCTTTGTCGTTTCCTTCATAGGTGGGATCTGTATCAATACCAAAATCAAATTTAGTGGTAGATGGGAATAAATTTCCCGCTTTTCTGTTTGATTTTAAGAATTTCTCCATCTCTTCAGCTGTAGGCTTTTCACCGGCTTGGCCATAAACCTTCCCAAAAAGTTCCGGAACATCAGGGTTATTATAAATCCATGTTCTGCGGATATTATTTTCGGAATTTCTTATATCATCTTCCTCATATAACTTTAGCCACCAATCAGTTGGTATTAATTGACCAAGTCCTCGGCCACCAAATTCGGCAGATATTTTAAATCCATTTACATTAAAATAACCTGGAACAAAAGCTCGGCGAGTCCAATCCAAATAACGATTTCCCCCACCATTAGTCTGATATTCGGCTTGAATAACCCATATCGACTCTAAGTTGTCACCACCTCTGTTGTAGTTTTTATCTTTAAATAAGTCAGAAAACACATCGCCGGTTTTATCTTTTGAAACACCAAAGCGTTCTTTCATAAGCTTATAATAACCAGAGTTAACAACCTCAGCAGCCGCTGTTTTAGCTCTTTCATAATTTCCTGCTAAAATGCTTATTTCACTCAAATAATGTAATGCCGCCCACTTAGTAAGTTGTCCGTCTTTTACCTTTGAGGGATCTTCGGGCAGGTGTTTTGATGCAAACTCTAAATCTTCAATCATCTGTGTAATGACCTCAGCTTTTGGAGTTCGTTCAAAATCGGTACGATATTTTTCTTGTATGTGTAGAATTAAAGGCACATCGCCATATAAATACACTAAATATCTATATGCATACGCTCTAAAGAAAGCGGCGTTAGCTTTAAAGAAATCTTTATCTGTTGCATTGCTCCAAGTTACTGATTCTTTCTCGGCCGCATCGTACATCATATTCGCATTGGCAATAAGCCCGTAAGCCCATCTCCATCGGTTTGAGATTAGCCCCGTTGAAGCATTGAACGTATAGGTTTCAAATATTGGCAATGTATTATCTCGTGAGGCAATAGCAGCAATATCTGTACCTCCTATCAATGTTTCATATGGCGTAGCAGTTTGTGAAACAATTACCTGAGACGCACCCCAAGTTTGAAATTCTTGTCGCTGATAACTGTGAAGACCATTCAAAAACGCCTGAAATCCTTTTGTTGACGTTAATGTTCCATTCGCGTCTTCATAACTTTGAGGGTTTTCTTCTAAAAAGTCGGAACAAGAAGCAATTATTATTCCCAAAATACTGCTGTTGCGTTAATAA
>DCEG01000055.1:0-5973 GCA_002316835.1 Bacteroidales bacterium UBA1035
TTCCAAATCGGTGTGTTGCGAAGCAAATAAATTGCCTGCCGGCAGACCTGCCCGCGGCAGGCGGGCACGCTTTATAAAAGCGAGCCAGCAAAAGCCGTTTAAAACCCAAAAATCACACCTAAATTCGCCTCTTCAATATTTTTCCTAAAAACCATTTGCCAATTAAAATTATTGTTCGTACTTTTGCGAACAATACAACAATATGGCTAAGAAAAAAGACGATATAAAAGCTACAGATAAGCAAATAGCTCTATTCGCTAAAGCGTTGGGGCACCCCACCCGCGTAGCGATCATGCAATTTCTGCTGTCGCAGGAATCGTGTTATTTCGGCGATATCCACGAAGTGTTTCCCAATGCTAAGGCAACGGTATCGCAACACCTGAAGGAACTACGGAATGCCGGCCTTATCCAGGGCGAAATAGAAACTCCCAAAGTAAAATACTGCATCAACAAAGAGAACTGGGAGATTGCCCGTAACCTGTTCGGCAACTTTTTCGCATCGGAAATCAAAAATATGTGTTGAGTAAAAATTTTTATACATATTGTTCGTTGTTTGGCGAACTACTAAATTGATGTACATAAAATTAAACAGATAATGGAAAAAACAGAAGAAACAACCGATTTAAAGGTCGGGAAAACGAACGAAGAACTGAAACAACTGGTGAAAGAACAATACAGTTTGCTTGCGTTAAACAGCGATTCGCTGAAGAATGCCTGTTGCTGTGGAACCAAACCAACCGGAACTTCGAAAAAGGTTTATACGATCATGAGCGAAGATTACAGCAAGCTGAAGGGTTATGAACCCGATGCTGATCTGGGTGTTGGATGCGGTCTTCCCACGCAATATGCGGGTATAAAAACGGGCGATGTGGTGATTGATTTAGGTTCAGGCGCCGGAAACGATTGTTTTATCGCGAGAAGCGAAGTGGGCGAAAGCGGACAGGTGATCGGGCTGGATTTTTCGCCGGAAATGGTTGCAAAAGCGCGAGCCAACAACACGAAGCGTGGTTACACAAATGTGGAATTCATCGAGGCGGATATCGAAAATATGCCGCTGGAAGATAATTCGGCTGATGTTGTCGTGAGCAATTGTGTATTGAACCTGCTTCCGCAGAAAAATAAAATTTTCAAGGAGGTGTATCGTGTGCTAAAGCCGGGCGGACATTTCTGTGTTTCCGACGTGGTGCTTAACGGCGTTTTCCCGAAAGAATTTACCGATAATGCAGCCATGTACGCCGGTTGTATTTCCAGCGCCATTCAGCGCGAAGAATATTTGCAGGAAATAAAAAATGCCAACTTCAAACCCATCACAGTGCAACGAACCAAAACGATTGAAATTCCCGACAGCGTTCTGCACGAACATTTGGATCAATCCACCATACAAAAGTATAAAGCAGGAAATGTCGGTATCTATTCCATCACTGTTACCGGCGAGAAACAAAATTGAGAACCCAATTAACATTTTAAAGATCAACAATATGAAAGTTTTAATTCTTTGTACGGGAAACAGTTGCCGAAGCCAGATGGCGCACGGATTTCTACAATCGTTCGACCCGAGTATTACAGTTTGTTCCGCAGGAACGGAAGCTTCGGGAAAACTGAATCCCGGAGCGGTGAAAGCAATGGCGGAAGTGGATATCGATATCAGCCACCACACATCGGATCAGGTGGATAAATACCTCAACGATGAGTGGGATTACGTGATTACCGTGTGCGGCGGGGCCAACGAAGTATGCCCGGCGTTTATAGGAAAAGTAAAAAAACGTCTGCACATCGGTTTCGACGACCCAAGCCACGCGGTTGGCACACCCGAGTTTATCGAAAGCGAGTTTCGCCGCGTTCGCGATGAAATTAACGTTGCTTTCAGAAAACTTTACGACCAAGAGATAAAAGAATCCATCGCAAACTCATAAAAGCATGTGGTACTACATCATAAAAGTCCTGCTGTCGTCTGTCATCATCGTGGCCATTAGTGAAATATCCAAACGCAGCACGATGCTCGGCAGTATTCTTGCCTCTGTTCCGCTGGTTTCCCTACTGGCAATCATCTGGTTGTACATCGATACGAAAGACGTTAAACAAGTTGCCGATCTGTCACAGGGAATTTTCTGGATGGTCATTCCATCTTTGTTGTTCTTTATTCTTTTTCCGGTAATGATCCACAAAAATATTAATTTCTGGATATCGCTCCTTGTTTCGTTGATCGCAATGGTTGTTGCCTATTTTATGATGTTATTTATCCTCAAAAAAGCAGGAATTCAAATTTAAAATATGAAAGCAAAACTAAAAATACTCGATCGTTATCTCACTTTATGGATATTTCTGGCCATGCTTGCCGGAGTGTTATCGGGATGGTTGTTCCCCTCCATCGCCAATTTTTGGGACTCGTTATCCGTCGGAACCACCAATATTCCTATCGCTATCGGGTTGATTATTATGATGTATCCGCCGTTGGCGAAAGTAAAATACGAAGAACTGGGCGATGTTTTCAAAAATACTAAAATTTTAGGTTTATCGCTGGTGCAAAACTGGATTATCGGCCCTGTACTGATGTTTTTTCTGGCCATTTTGTTTCTGCAATTCAATATCGATTATATGTACGGGCTTATCCTCATCGGGTTGGCACGATGCATCGCGATGGTAATTGTCTGGAATGACCTCGCGCACGGTGATCGACAGTACGCAGCCGGGTTGGTAGCTTTCAACTCACTGTTTCAGATACTTTTCTTTTCGCTGTATGCCTATTTTTTCATCGCTGTACTACCCGGATGGTTTGGTTTGCCCACCAACGATTCCGTAGCCAATATCACCATGGCAGAAATTGCCAAAAGCGTGCTTATATATTTGGGAATTCCCATGCTGGCAGGGTTTTTGACAAGATACATCAGCCTGAAAGTGAAAGATGAAAGCTGGTATAGCCGGAAAATTGTTCCGAAAATAAGTCCTTTTACGCTTATCGCGTTGCTGTTTACCATTTTTGTTATGTTTTCACTGAAAGGCGAATACATCGTTAAACTACCGCTGGACGTCGTTCGGATTGCTATTCCGCTTATCATTTACTTCGTTATTATGTTCTTGGTTTCGTTTTATATGAGTAAGAAAGCCGGAGCCAATTACGAACAATCCACCACCCTTTCATTCACTGCAGCAAGCAACAATTTCGAGCTGGCCATCGCGGTAGCCATTGCTATTTTCGGCATCCATTCCGGCGAGGCGTTTGCTGCAGTTATTGGCCCGTTGGTAGAAGTTCCGGTAATGATTGCGTTGGTCAACGTAGCGTTTTGGTTTAAGAGGAAATGGTTTAGCCCGACAATTAAATCGTGAAGTATAATTGATTAAATAATAAGCGTATAAAGAAACAATTTATGCGCTTAAATTATTATAAACTAATTCAATGCATTATTTTTTCAATTTATTATAATGCTAATAGTTAAGTTTTTATTCAACTTTTGTTATCTTTGCACGTTAAATCGTAAAACCACCAAATAATGAATCTTAAAAGAACAATTACTTCTTTATTCTTGCTATTTTTACTGACCCAGGTATTCTCGCAAAATGTCATTAACTGGAAATTCAGTTTGCAGGATAAAGGAAATGGCGAAATCGAGATAGTAGCCGATGCCATCATACAGCAAGGTTGGCACATGTACGACTCAAAAATTCCCGATAACGGACCCTACCCTACATCGTTAAACTTCGATGAAATAAAAGGAGCTGAAGCCGTTGGAGATTTTCATGCTGTCGGCAAAGAAGCAACCGTGAAGTACGATCCCGTTTTTCAGATGAATATCGGCACATTCGACAATTCTGCCAAATTCGTTCAACGCTTAAAAGTTACCGACAAAGCTAATTTCTCAATTACCGGAGATGTACGAGCTCAGGCTTGTGACGATAAAAGCTGTACGCCTCCGCTACCCAACGAATTCTCTTTTAAATCGACTGACTTACCCAAAACGGTTACCGTAGCTGCATCAGCCGGAGAAGCCGCAACCACAGAAACAGGTGTTATACCTGTCGAAATCGTTTCGCTTGATTCTTCAACGACTCCCGCACCTGTGGCAGCACCTGTTGAAGTTGACAAAGAATTGCTTTGGACTCCCGTAACCGAAGAATTAAACTCATTCGGCTCACAACACGACAGCGGTTCCTCGCTTTGGAGTATTTTTCTGAAAGGATTATTGTGGGGTTTTGCTGCATTGATCACACCGTGCGTATGGCCGATGATCCCCATTACCGTTAGTTTCTTTCTGAACAGAAATAAGAAAGTTCGCAAAAAAGCCGTTGCCGATGCAGCAGTTTACGGAGTTTCCATTATAGTTATTTACGTGGCGTTGGGATTACTTATTACCGCAATTTTCGGTGCAAGCGCACTCAATAATTTGGCAACAAGTGCTGTGTTCAATCTGATTTTCTTCGCGTTGCTGCTTGTTTTCGCGATGTCGTTCTTAGGAGCATTTGAATTGGTGCTTCCTTCATCGTGGACAAACAAAATGGACAGCAAAGTGGATAGTTCATCGGGTTTGATAAGCCTCTTTTTCATGGCTTTCACGCTGGCACTGGTTTCTTTCTCATGCACCGGCCCAATTATCGGTTGGTTATTGGTTGAAGCCGCTACACAAGGAAGTTATCTCGCTCCGGCTATCGGAATGCTTGGTTTTGCCATCGCTTTGGCCATTCCGTTCACGTTATTTGCTGTTTTCCCATCGTGGTTGAAGACACTGCCAAAATCGGGAAGCTGGCTCAACTCCGTAAAAGTAGTGCTTGGATTTATCGTTCTGGCCGTTTCGCTGAAATTCTTATCGGTAGCCGATCTGTCGAACGGATGGGGAATTCTTAATCGCGATATATTCTTGATTCTTTGGATAGTTATTTTCGGTATTTTGGGCTTCTACCTGCTTGGAAAACTTAAATTCCACGGCGACAGCGACGTTCCCCATGTTACTATTCCAAGATTATTCCTGTCGATATTCTCTTTGGCATTTGCCATGTACCTGATTCCCGGATTGTGGGGCGCACCGCTTAAACCCATAAGCTCTATTCTGCCTCCTTTATCCACACAGGATTTCAAATTGAACGAAGTAACGCTCAACACGGTATACGACGATTATGAAACAGGAATGGCCGCAGCTATCCAATCCGGTAAACCAGCGTTGGTTGCTTTCGGTGGCCACGGATGCGTGAATTGCCACAAGATGGATGCTACAGTTTTGGTAGATGAAAAGGTAAAGGGATTAATAGACGGCGAATTTATTTACATCACATTGATGACGGATGAGCGCACAAGGCTTCCCGAAATTATGGAAGTGGATGAAAACGGAAGAACTACCAAGTTAAAAACTATAGGTGACAAATGGAGTTACCTGCAACGGCACAAATTCGGGGCACAATCGCAACCGTATTACGTTATTTTGGATCACTCCGGCAAACCTGTTGCCCCATCGCATGCTTTCGATGAAAATATTACTAATTACGTGAATTTCCTAGAAACAGGATTACGAAATTTCAAAAAATAACGGATGATGGGTGATGGATGATGAATGTGCGAGGTGTGAGGTGTGACAGGATTAAATTATTATGAGTTTCAAATTTGAGAAAATAACAATTTGGCAAAAAGCGATGGTTTTTGGAGAAGAAATTAACGAAATCTCTGAAAATTTTCCCAACAAAGAACTTTATAATCTCAGCTCTCAGATAAGACGTGCTGCTGACTCCATCGCCTTAAACATTGCAGAAGGCTCCATAGAACAGTCCAAAGCAGAATTTCAAAGATTTGTCGGATATTCTATCCGATCTCTGGCTGAGGTTGTAACCTGCTTACATAAGGCAAAAACAAGGAAATATCTCACCGACGAAAAATTTCAACAGTTATATAACGACTCGTTTTATTTGATGAATATGATGATTGCATTCAAAAGAAATATTAAATAGCATTTCTCGTTACAACAAACAGGCACCCATCACCCATCACCCATC
>DCEG01000055.1:6099-21054 GCA_002316835.1 Bacteroidales bacterium UBA1035
CATCACCCATCACCCATCACCCAATCAGTAATATGAACACCCGACAACAAAAACTGGAAGCCTTCGGTCGCCTGCTCGATATAATGGACGAACTGCGCGAGAAATGTCCGTGGGACAGCGCACAAACCAACGAAAGCCTCCGCGCCAACACCATAGAAGAAACTTACGAACTGGCGGAAGCAATCATTAATAACAGCGACGAAGAGATAAAAAAAGAATTGGGCGATTTGTTGTTGCACGTGGTTTTTTATGCCAAAATAGGCGAAGAAAAGCAAGCTTTCGATATTGCCGATGTGTGCAATGCTATTTGCGACAAACTTATTTTCCGCCATCCGCATGTGTTTGGTGAAAAAAATATCGATTCGGCAAGTGCCGTTGAGAAATCGTGGGAAGAAATTAAGTTACAGGAAAAAGGCGGCAACAAAACTGTTCTCGAAGGTGTTCCCTCGGCTTTGCCCTCGCTGGTAAAAGCATACCGCATTCAGGACAAGGCCCGAAACTCGGGTTTCGATTGGAACAAACGCCACGATGTGTGGGATAAGGTAAAAGAAGAAATCGGCGAACTGGAAACAGAAATAGAAAATTTGGACGAAGACAATACCGAAAAAGAATTCGGCGATGTGCTTTTCAGTATTATCAACGCTGCGCGTCTATACAAAGTAAATCCCGATAACGCGTTGGAGCGAACCAACCAAAAGTTCATCTATCGTTTCAACTACATGGAAAAGAAGGTAAAGGAACAAGGACGTTCGTTAAAAGATATGACGCTGGACGAGATGGAAGCAATCTGGCAGGAAGCAAAAAATAGCCGTTAGCTTTTGGCTATTAGCTGTTAGCAAACACGAAACTTTTCGTTGTAACTAAAAGAACCAGGATACAAGAACCAAGACAGACGACAAAAGACTGATAGACAAATTATAAAATATTTTAGAACTACGGATTATTAGCCGCTGCCTACACACGTAACCCGCAACCCGTAACTCAGATATGAAAAATCTCCTCTGCCCTCAATGCAAAGTCCGCCGGTTTTACCTGCTCAACGCCGCAGGCGAAAGATTGGTGGTAGCCGTTACCCAGGATAAAAAAATCCAACCGATCCATGAAAACGAATCGTTGGATGGATTTGATACCTCAGTGTTATATTGTTTGGGTTGTTCGTGGAAGGGAACAGTTAATAATCTGGTGTAATTTGTCACACAAATCTAAATAGGTTTATAACGCCTCTCACGCCCCTTTCCAAAGTCTCCTCGTCGCCCTTTCGCCAAGTCTCCAAGTCACTCTCTCGCCTTGTCGCTTTTTATTTCCCCGGCCGCCAACGAGTGAGAATATTTTTTCGCTTGGCAAAAATACCGTTCTGCTTGGTGCGCACGTCCTCAATCACATAAAAAATATTGGCATCGAATTCGGTAACCGTACTCGCAAGTGTTTTCATTTGATTGCGATCGATAACGGTTTCAATAATATCTACCTCGTTAGTAGAGCCTTCACCGTGTGTCATCGTAGCCCCAAAGTTCATTTTGTTGAGTATCTTCACCAATTCCATACCGTCTTTCTGGGTGTACATACGGCAAAGCACAATGCCGTAGGCAATTCGCTGCTCAAGCAGAATTCCCACGTAGTTTCCGGCAGCGTATCCACCGGCGTACGACAAATAAGCGACTAAATCGTTGGCGCGGGTAAGTATCTGCGAGATGATAACCACCCAAATAAATACTTCGAAAAACCCGATAATGGGCGCTATATATTTTTCACCTTTCGATACAAAAATAATTCGCAAAGTTCCAAGCGAAACATCAAAAATTCGCCCGAAAAATATCATAACCGGCAAAAGCCAGGGGTAAATGTCTAAAAAGTCGAACATAATAAATAAAATTACAAATTGGTAATTACTAATTACTAATTAGTTGAAGCAAGTATTTAACAAATTTACAAATGTCCTTTTCCGTCGTGTCCCACGAGCAAACAAGCCGGCGTTCATTGCGCGCCTCGTCCCAGTCGTAAAAGAAATAACGCTCACGAAGCTTGTTTGTTTTCTCTTCAGAAAGAATAAAAAAAACGGCATTTGACTCTACCTTTTGTGTCAATGTAACTCCGGCCTTTTGCATTTCTGCAGCCAGCTTTTGCGCCGATGCATTCGATTTTCGCGCATTATCGAGCCAAACACCTTCGTTAAAATAGGGAATAAATTGTGCCGATACAAATCGCATCTTGGAATAAAGCTGAGTCACCTGCTTACGATAATACTTTATGTTTTCGGCAAGCTCTTTTCGTAACGGTATCAGCACCTCGCCCACCATCAATCCATTTTTTGTCCCGCCAAAAGTAAAGATATCCACGCCACAATCCACCGTCATCTCTTTCACCGATACATTCAGAAAAGCACAGGCATTGGCAATACGCGTTCCATCCACAAAAAGATACATGCCGTGCTCGTGAGCCAGATCGGCCAGCGCTTTAATTTCATCGGGAGTGTAAGCCGTCCCCATTTCGGTGGTTTGTGAAATGGCGATAACCTTCGGTTGAGAATGATGTTCCACACCAAATCCATGTAATAACGGACGAACCAATTCGGGAGTAAGTTTCCCATCGGGAGTGGTGATTTCTTTCAACGCACATCCGGTAAATTTGGTAGGAGCGCCGCACTCGTCCACCGCGATATGTGCCGTTGAAGCACAAATGATGCTGTGAAAAGGCAATGTACAGGTTTGTAAAGCGATAACATTGGCACCCGTTCCGTTGAAAACGAAACAGGGTACTATATCGTCTTTTCCGATTAGTTTTTTTACTGCATTTTCAGCTTCCCG
Source organism: Bacteroidales bacterium UBA1035 (assembly GCA_002316835.1). Taxonomy (GTDB): domain Bacteria; phylum Bacteroidota; class Bacteroidia; order Bacteroidales; family Dysgonomonadaceae; genus Petrimonas. Next base: position 8,904 of record DCEG01000055.1, read on the forward strand.
TGTCCAGTCATCATCGCCGTAACCTACGGTATGATCTTTATTGGCGTCGATTATCGCCTGTAACATTCGCGGGTGTACACCCGAATTATTATCGCTCCCGAAACTTCGCATAAATTTCTATTATAAATGAAACACAAAGGTACAAAACATTTTAAAGACAGCCCGATAATTAGTAGTCCTCAATTACGTTCGACTGCCGTTGAACTGATCAACACCGGATTGGAAATATCTTCAAAAATTTCCAAATCGAAATAAGGTACTGCCGCCGTAACGTGATCGAAAATATCAGACATTATGTTTTCGTACTCCGCCCAGTTGGTTGTGGCAGTAAAAACATAAAGTTCAAGCGGCAATCCCTGTGCCGTAGGAGCCAGTTGACGCACCAAAAGCAACAATTCTTTGTGTACCTGAGGATGTTTTTTCAGATACAATTCCACGTATTTTCTAAACAAACCCATATTGGTGAAATTCCGTCCGTTCAGTGGAAGGCTTCTATCGGCTTTTGTTTCATCGTTAAACGTATCAATCGTGTTTTTTCGCTCATTGATGTAATCCGAAAGAAGTTGTATTTTCCTGAAACGTTCCAATTCATCTTCATTCAAATAACGAATGGTCGATTGTTTTATATTTATAGCTCTTTTTATCCGGCGGCCACCGGCTTCAGTCATCCCGCGCCAGTTCTGAAATGCTTCCGTTACCAATGAATAAGGCGGAATAGTGGTAATGGTTTTATCGAAATTCAGAATTTTTACGGTTGTCAGGTTTATTTTTATCACATCGCCGTCCACACCGTATTTAGGCATGGTTATCCAGTCGCCGATGCGCACCATATCGTTTGACGAGACCTGCACGCTCGCCACCAAACCCAATATCGTATCTTTAAATATCAACAGTAGAATAGCCGATGCAGCACCCAAACCGGCAAGAATATTAGTGGGAGTTTTACCCACAAAAAGCGATATAACTATAATAGCACCAATGAAATACAGAAATATCTTGATAAGCTGGGCAAAACTTTCAATGGGTTTATCTTTAAAATTATCTTTTGATTTTAACGTATCGGCAAAAGAGTTAATGAATGACACACACAGCCAAATGAAATAAAAAACGAGAAATACATCGAATGCCTTAAGCGAGAACTTCATAACATCCGGAAAATCGTTCAAAACAATAGGAATAGCTCCTTTTACTATGCTCACAGGAACAATCATTGCCAAATACTTCGGGAACTTATTGTTTATCAGATGGCGGGGAAAGGTAAGGCGACGGATTTTTGCAGCTCGTTTGAGAAAAAACGTAATGAGCTTACGCGTTAAAACTTGCGCCACGTACACAAGTATAATGAGGATTATCAACAAAAAAATTGCATTAATAACACCAATGTACGCATCGGGCATACCAATGTTCTGAAGAAAATTTTTAGACCAATTGCCAATTAAATTTGTGGTTTGTTGAGAAATGGTTTCCACTACATCGCTATCTACATTATCTGCCAATTTCTCAATTTCGTTTTGTAACATGTTTGATTTTTATTTATTTATTTTAGAAGATGCAAAGTTAATCATAAAGGAGGAAGAAACATTTTTTAAACTCTAAAGGAACATTAAATATCCCGGAGAAAGTCGGTAGGTTTGATGAAATAAATGTATATTTGCGTTTCGGAAATCAGATTACAGACATAAGACAATAAACTCAATAATTAATAGGCTGTTGGCTATCGGCTCTTTGCTTTTAGCCCAACGCCCAAAGCAAATAAAAAAATGGGAAAAGTATTGATTATCGGCGCCGGTGGCGTGGGCACGGTTGTTGCCAATAAAGTGGCGCAAAACAGTGAAGTTTTCACGGATATTATGCTGGCAAGCCGCACCAAAAGCAAGTGCGATGTTATTGCCGAAGACGTTAAACGCAGAACGGGCGTAACTATCAGAACCGCTAAAGTGGATGCCGACAGCGTGCCTGAATTGGTGAAACTCTTCAACGAGTTTAAACCGGAACTGGTTATTAACGTGGCGCTTCCGTATCAGGACCTGACAATTATGGACGCTTGCCTGGAATGTGGCGTACATTACCTGGATACAGCCAACTACGAGCCCAAAGACGAAGCCAAGTTCGAATACAGCTGGCAATGGGCATACCAGGACAGATTCCGCGAAGCGGGTCTTACGGCCATTCTCGGTTGCGGATTCGACCCGGGTGTTACCAGCGTTTTCACGGCGTATGCCGCCAAGCATCATTTCGATGAAATTCATTACCTCGATATCGTGGACTGCAACGCAGGCGACCACGGAAAAGCGTTTGCCACTAACTTCAATCCCGAGATTAATATTCGCGAAGTGACCCAGAAAGGAAAATACTGGGAAAACGGGAAATGGGTGGAAACCGAACCGCACGAAATTCATAAACCGCTAACCTACCCCGAAATCGGGCCAAAAGAATCGTATGTAATCTATCACGAAGAACTGGAATCGCTGGTTAAAAACTTTCCTACTCTCAAACGTGCGCGTTTCTGGATGACTTTCGGGCAGGAGTACCTCACACACTTGCGGGTAATTCAAAATATCGGGATGGCTCGCATCGATGAAGTGGAATACAACGGACAAAAAATTGTTCCCATTCAGTTCCTAAAGGCCGTTCTCCCCGATCCGGGCGAACTGGGAGAAAATTACACCGGACAAACATCTATCGGGTGCCGCATTCGCGGGATAAAAGACGGTAAAGAACGCACATACTACATTTACAACAATTGCAGCCACGAAGAGGCTTACAAGGAAACCGGCGCGCAGGGTGTAAGTTATACCACGGGCGTTCCGGCCACCATCGGCGCCATGATGTTCATTCAAGGTTTGTGGCGCAAACCGGGCGTTTTTAACGTGGAAGAATTCAACCCCGATCCGTTTATGGAGCAACTTAACAAACAAGGCTTGCCCTGGCACGAGTTGTTTGATGTGGATTTGGAACTGTAAAAGATTCACGATTTCGGATTTACAATCCACCATTTGATAACAACCGCCGGGCTGCTTTTGGTAACCCGGCTGTTGCTTTTTACACACAAAAACCATCCAATAATATCCGATACACAACAACTATTATTCAAATAACACACTAACAAACAACTTTGTACAAATTGTAAAAAAACATTACTTTCTTTATTAGCGGATGAGAAAAGTTGCGTATATTTGTGTGTTGGCGGTCAGGCAAAGCAGACACCCAAACAGACAACAAAAAGAGATGTGGACAGAAATAAAAGAGCAAGTGGACATTGACAGATTGTTAGAGTTATATGGCTATTTCCACGACAGTTGTTTACGTGACATTTATATCTCGACAAGGGAATTTATAGATGAGAAACTTGCAATGCACTTTGACAATAAACTAACTGCATCATTATTATTTCAACGACAATTTGGACAGCCAACAGTAATAGAATTAAAATTTGAAGACATTGAACAATTTAATTTTAGACAGTTTGACACATTCACAGACCCAGTTATTTGTGACGCAACTTTGATGACGACTAACGGGCTTTTCTATTGGGCAGATTTTGCAGGTTGGGAAATTGGCGACAATGACTCTATCTGGATAAGCGGAAAAAAACTATTTTGGCGACAACGACCGGAACTTATTGGTAACATAAAAAGGCTAAAAGAGGAATAAATTGCCAGTTGCTAACAGGGTATTTGCAATAGTGCAGCTTGACATCAAATGCTCAACTTCAGTAACTCTATTTAACTTTGGCACAAAACTCAGATAACAGAATGCTATTACCGCACCATTATAAATACCTAAACCGCTATATGTCAACTATGGACAAACTTAAATCAATAGAAATCATACGAAATGAAAATTGAAACTCACAATATCAACGATAAAAAAATAGCTGAAATTATTTCGGACGAAATAATTTTAAGGACTACCGAAGATGGAATAGATCTATTAGGTAACCTATACTACCAAGGGTTTGACAAAATAATTATTCATGAAAAAAACATTATTCCCGACTTTTTTGACTTAAAAACTAAAATTGCAGGAGATATTCTCCAAAAGTTCACGCAATATCAAATGCCTTTGATAATTGTTGGGGATTTTTCAAAATTTAATAGTAAAAGTTTGAACGACTTCATTTTTGAAAGTAACAAAGGCACGCAAGTCAATTTTGTTAACTCGCGATCGGAAGCAATAAAAGTTTTAACAAATTGAATAAGCAGCACACAGTAAAAGTTGTAATTTAAATATTTACACATAGATAAAAGAATAACTGATAAATAATTTTTATGAAAATTTTAAAGAATAATCTGATACTTTTTCTTTTCCTGCTCTCTTTACTTTACAGCTGTAAAGACGATGTACCGCAAGACTCTTCAAAGGAATTTTTGAGTTTTGTGATCGAAGCACAATATAATTCAATAATACTGGAAAAAGACATTGTAGGAAAAATTGAAAACAATACCATTACACTCGCTTTTTCCGATAATATTGCTCTCGATAGAATAACTGCTACGTTTACTTTCAAAGGAAAAGAAGTACAAATATCGGGTACGAAACAAATTTCGGGTTTCACATCCAACAATTTCAACAATCCGATTATCTATACTATTATTGCTGAAGATCATACAGAGATTAGTTATAAGGTAATAATTGAACGGCACGACGAGGGATTAACTTTCTCTTCATTTTCTTTTACAAAAGGCATCAATCCATTCCTTAAAAAAGACTATACATGTACTGTTACTAATGAAAAAATTGAAAGTAGAATACCTTCCTCTTCAAAATCTTTAATTGCTACATTTGAAACAAAAGCAAAAGGAATACTTATTAATGGAGTTCCGCAAGTAAGTGAAATAACACTTAATGATTTTTCAAAACCGGTTACGTATACATTAGTTTCGGAATCCGGGTTCAAAAAAACATATTCCGTTAATATTACGTGGGCTTCAGCTATACCACAAATTACTATCGTAACCGAAAATCAAACTCCCATAACTTCCAAAGATGATTACTTAAATGCTAACATAACAATTGAAGGAAATGATTGGGGGGAAAATTACACAGGAACCACAAGAATAAGGGGCAGAGGTAATAGTACTTGGGATATGCCGAAAAAGCCATATCGTCTGAAGTTAGACGAAAGTGTTCCTCTTTTAGGTTTACAGACAGAAAAAGATTGGGTTCTTTTAGCGAATTATATCGATCCTACACTTATGCTAAATGCTGTAGCATTTAAAATAGGGCAACTTTTACAACTTCAACACACGAACAATGCTATTCCCGTTGACCTGACAATAAACAGCAAATACATCGGAAACTATATGCTCACGGAACAAGTAGAGTTATCTGCCAGTCGTGTAAATATTGATAAAACAGACGGTGTTTTACTTGAATTAGATTTAAATTACGATGAAGCCTTTAAGTTTACTTCAAATCATTATCAACTACCTGTTATGGTAAAAGATCCCGATATTGGATCGGAAAGCCAGTTTCAAAAAATAAAGAGTGATTTTCAACAGCTTGAGGATTCTGTTAACTCCATATATTTTCCAAATAACGGATATGAAAAGTTGATCGATATTGAATCCGTAGCTAAATATTTTGTTGTGTACAACTTAACACACAACATGGAAATAAATCATCCTAAAAGTACATATCTCTATAAAGACAAAATCGGTAAATATTGTATGGGGCCAATATGGGATTTCGATTGGGCTTTTGACTACGAAGGAACTTTTGTTCATTTTGGGTCGTCCCAGAATCCTTTATTTAAAAAACTACCTTCTAATTCTACCGGCTATTATTTCTTTTCCAGATTTTTAAATGATCCTAAGTTTGTTGCATTATACAAACAAACCTGGAGCAACTTTAAAAAAGAAAAAATGAGTTTACTCCTCAATTATATAGATGATTATGCTGCATCAATTACCGAATCTCAAAAAAATGATTACGAGGTTTGGAAAAAGGGAACAACTAATTTCCAATATAAAATAGAGACGCTAAAAACCTGGCTTGAAGGCAGAGTATCGCATATAGAAGCAGAAATGAATAACTTGTAAAAGAATTGTTACTTCTTACTTATAGCATTTCCAAACAAATCTGCTATTTTTATTGTTAAATAAAAAACGGAGAAGATTTTGAAGTTGTAGTAGTCAAAATCAGTCAAATCTCTTTACTTTTCGAGTGTTTTTTACTGTTAAAGTTGATCGATTGCGATGAACTTATTCGGGTGTTATATAATGTTTATCAAACTAAAAATCATTTATTCAATCCCTAATAATTTACTTTATGAACAGAATAATTACCTCAACTTTATTTTCTTTATTGTTCTTGGTTTTATCATGCGGAAACGTATCGGCTCAATTTCCTCCTGCCGAGAATGATCTCGACCGAAAAGTAATTGCTTTCCTGAAAGAACAATCGGGGCAATGGTACGATATGAACGTCCCTGTTTCGGACGGTCGCATTTTGTATGACCTGATCCTGAAAGGTAAGTACAAAAAAGCGGTGGAAATAGGTACTTCCACAGGGCATTCGGGTGTGTGGATTGCCTGGGCATTGTCGAAAACCGGAGGTAAACTTATTACCATAGAAATCGACAAAAACAGGCACGAAGAAGCGCTGGCAAATTTCAAAAAAGCAGGCGTTTCGGAATATATCGATGCCCGGCTGGGCGATGCACACAAACTGGTTCCCGCGCTTAAAGGAACTTACGATTTTGTGTTCAGTGATGCAGACAAAGACTGGTACAAAAACTATTTCATAGCCATGGAACCAAAACTGGTAAAAGGCGCCTGTTTTACGGCACACAATACCAACATGCGCTCCGGCGGCATTCGTGAATTTTTGGAATATGCACAGAATCACAAGGATTTCACTACTACTCAACACCCCGACAGCCGTTCGGGATTATCTGTAAGTTATAAGAAATAGAATTCAGATTTATTGCAAATTATATTTATTCCGAAAGGTGGATAAATTTCACTACCTATCTTACTTCTTTTGCCTTAAATTTCTGTATTTTTGTAAAACGAAAAATATACAGAAATCCTCAAGCTTATGAGACCCAAAAGTTTAGTGAATATCAGCGACTACGGCAAAGAAGACATCCTGCGGATACTGAAAGCAGCCACAGCGTTCAAAGCTAATCCCAATCGCGATCTGTTGCAGGGCAAAGTGTGTGCCACGCTGTTTTTTGAACCCTCCACGCGTACGCGTTTAAGTTTTGAAACAGCGGTAAACCGGCTTCGCGGAAGGATCGTCGGATTTTCCGATGCGGCCACCAGCAGTTCTACTAAAGGCGAATCGTTGAAAGATACCATCATGATGGTTGGAAATTACGCCGATCTAATTATTATGCGCCATCATCTGGAAGGATCAGCACGCTATGCATCGGAGATTTCACCAGTGCCCATTATCAACGCAGGCGATGGTTCCAACCAACACCCATCGCAAACGATGCTCGACCTGTTCACCATCTACGAAACTCAGGGAACGATGGAAAACCTCACCATCACCATCGTGGGTGATCTGAAGTACGGTCGTGCCGTACATTCGCTTATTCAGGGATTATCGCACTTTAAACCGTCGTTTAACTTCGTGGCACCCGAAGAGTTGAGAATCCCGGAAAAGTATAAATTGTTTTGCGACAAGCTGAATATTCCTTACAAAGAATTCACCGATTTTTCTCCCGAATCTATCAATTCTGCCGATATTCTGTATATGACCCGCGTTCAGCGCGAGCGCTTTACCGATCTGATGGAATACGAAAAGGTTAAAAACGTATATATCCTGCACAACGATATGCTGGACGACTCCAAAGACAATCTGAAAGTACTGCATCCGCTTCCTCGCGTAAAAGAGATCAATCAGGATGTGGACGATAATCCCAAAGCCTACTATTTTCAGCAGGCAGAAAACGGTGTTTTTACCCGTCAGGCGATTATCTGCGATTTGCTGGATATCAACTCAGATTGAATTAGATCGATAAGATTGAAAAATATTGAAGAATCAGATAATAATTTTCACAACATACCTATAATATGGGAAAAGAATTACAAGTAGCAGCGCTGGAAAACGGAACGGCAATTGACCATATTCCAACCAAGGCACTTTTCAAAGTGGTTACATTGCTTCAACTGCAGAAGCTCGATAACCGGATTACCATCGGAAATAACCTGAAAAGCAGCAAGATGGGTGCAAAAGGAATTATTAAAGTTTCCGATAAATTCTTTAAAGAAGACGAAATAAACCGTATTGCCCTGGTTGCTCCGAATGTTAATCTGAACATTATACGAGATTATGAAGTTATTGAGAAGAAGAAGGTGACACTTCCCGATGAGATCATCGAAATTGTTAAATGCAATAATCCCAAGTGCATCACCAACAACGAGCCGATGAAAACCCGTTTCGAAGTGGTGGACAAAGAAAAAGTTGTCTTACAATGTCATTATTGCGAATTGAAAATTAAGAAAGAAGAGATTGTTTTGAAATAACGTTTAGCGTTTTGCTATTAGCCTTTAGCTGTTGGCAGAGAAGTGAACTGTTTAATAAGTACTACAAAACGATTAAAATCAATAAAATACTTACTAATTGAATATCAAACCAACGCAGCGCTAAAAGCTAATTGCAAATAGCCAAAAGCCAATTATGAAACAAAACTGGAAACCGGGAACCCTCATTTATCCGTTGCCGGCGGCAATGATATCTTGCGGAAGCAATCCCGATGAATACAATATAATCACCGTTAGCTGGTTGGGAACCATTTGTTCCAACCCGCCGATGTGTTATATTTCAGTTCGTTCCGAACGACATTCGTATGAAATTATCAAACGAAACATGGAGTTTGTCATCAATCTCACCACCGAAGAACTGGCTCAGGCCACCGACTGGTGTGGAGTACGCTCGGGGAAAGATTACAATAAATTTCAGGAAATGGGATTAACTCCTGCAAAAGCAACTTTAGTAAGTGCGCCCATCATCCAGGAATCGCCACTTAGTATCGAGTGTCGCGTAAAGGAAATTATCTCGTTGGGGTCGCACGATATGTTCATTTCCGATGTGGTTAATGTGCAAGCCGATAACAACTATTTCGATCCCGAAACCGGAAGGTTCGATATGAAAAGTGCTAAACTTCTCGCCTATTCTCATGGCAATTACTATGGGTTAGGCGAACATATCGGCAAGTTTGGATGGAGCGTGAAGAAAAAATAATCCATAATATGCATTATGGAAAATCGTAAATCAAAAATTGTAAATTGAAATATGCCCGTAAATTTACCAGATAACCTGCCTGCAATAGAGATCCTGAGCAAGGAACATATATTCGTGATGAGTGATCTGCGTGCATCCACACAGGACATTCGTCCGTTGAAGATTCTTATTCTCAACCTGATGCCACTCAAGATCACCACCGAAACCGATCTGATCAGGCTATTATCCAATTCACCGCTTCAGGTAGAAATTGAGTTTTTGGGCTTAAAAACCCATACTCCCAAAAATACGCCCATTGAGCACTTGCAAACATTTTATAAAACTTTTTCAAAGGTGAAGAACAGCTATTACGACGGTTTTATCGTTACCGGTGCTCCGGTGGAATTGCTTCCGTTTGAAGAAGTCAGATATTGGAAGGAGTTGACTGAAATTTTCGATTGGGCACGAACGAATGTAACCTCCACTTACTACATCTGCTGGGCAGGGCAAGCAGCCATGTATCATTTTTACGGCGTTCAGAAACATCCGCTGGATAAGAAAATTTTCGGTGTTTTTCCGCATACTATCAACGATAAATCATTTCCACTTTTCCGTGGATTCGACGATGAGTTTTTCGCTCCGCACAGCCGACACACAACCGTTTATGCCGAAGAAATTACCAAACATCCCGAACTGACTATTTTGTCCCAATCGGAAGAAGCAGGAGTTTATATTGTGACTTCACGCGGCGGGCGGGAAATTTACGTTACCGGACATTCGGAGTATTCACCCATCACGCTCCACAACGAATATACTCGCGATATGGCAAAGGGACTGGACACGGTTGAACTTCCCAAGAATTATTACAAAGACAACAATCCCAACAATCCGCCCATCGTGAGATGGCGAAGCCATGCAAATCTTTTATTTATAAATTGGCTGAATTACTTTGTATATCAGGCAACTCCGTTTAATTTAAACGAGATTAAAGATTTGGGAGATTTATAAATATTCGCTCAAAAAAGAATTATGAAAACCGCACGAACCATTGAACTTCTTGCTCCGGCCAAGAACAAGGAGGTTGGAAAGGAAGCTATCCTGCATGGAGCCGATGCGGTTTATATTGGTATTTCCGGTTTCAGTGCGCGGGCTGCTGCAGGGAATTCAATAGAAGATATTGCAGAATTAATACAGTTTGCGCATCAATTCAATGCCAGAGTGTATGTCGCCTTAAACACTATTCTTTATGACAGCGAACTTCCAGAAGTAGAAAAAATCATTTGGGAACTTTATCGCATTAACGCCGATGCCGTTATCGTGCAGGATATGGGTATTTTGCAACTCAACCTGCCTCCTATCCCACTCCATGCCAGCACACAAACCGATAATCGCTCGGTTGAAAAAGTGCAGTTTCTGGAAAAAGCCGGATTTACACAAGTAGTGCTGGCACGGGAATTATCCATTGGGGAAATTTCCGAAATTTCGTCACAAACCAATATTCCGCTGGAAGTTTTTGTGCACGGCGCACTATGTGTTTCGTACAGCGGACAATGTTATATCAGCCAAGCAGTTACCGGAAGAAGCGCCAACCGGGGAGAGTGCGCACAGATTTGCCGGTTACCATTCGATTTAGAAGATGCTGACGGAAAGATTATCAAGAAAAATGCGCACTTGCTTTCGCTCAAGGATTTCAATCAGTACAATAATCTTGAAAAGTTGCTGGATGCCGGTGTCTCATCACTAAAGATAGAAGGACGTTTAAAAGACGTTACATATGTAAAAAACGTAGTTTCTGCCTATCGGCTGCTTTTGGATGAAATTTTCAAAAAACGACCGGATTTTATTCGGGCTTCATCGGGAAAAAGTATTATTGACTTCATACCCGATTTATCAAAAAGTTTCAACCGCGGATTTACCGATTATTTTTCAAACGGCAGACAACACGATATATGGTCATTTGAATCGCCTAAGTCCATTGGCGAGTTTGTTGGAACCGTAAAAAAGATCGATAAAAACTGGTTGTCTCTAAAAACAAAGTTTATACTGAACAATGGTGACGGATTGTGTTTTATCGATAAGAACGGGTTGAACGGTTTTCGGGTAAATCGTGCCGATGGCGACCGTATTTTTCCGGCAGAGATGCCTAACATCAACATTGGGACAAAGGTTTACAGAAACTACGATCACAACTTTGAAACCCGATTAACCAAAAAAACTGCCGAACGTAAAATCCTGGCAAACATTGTTATTAGAGAAATTCCTATCGGATTCGCATTACAAATTTCAGACGAAGACAACAATTCCTACACACTCTCCTCAAATTTTGAGAAACAATCCGCACAAAAGCCTCAGCAAGAAAATATCCGTACACAGCTTTCGAAAACGGGCAATACCATTTTTGAAATTTCAAAAATAAGTATCGATTTTTCGCAAGAATGGTTTCTGCCTTCATCGTTGTTGGGAGAATGGCGCAAACAGCTTATTTCGGGATTGTTATCGGTTAGAAAGATCAATTACAAACAAGAGCGCAAGCAGCTACAACCCACTTCACACACCTTTCCCGAAAAAGAACTGACGTACCTGGGAAATGTTGCCAACTCAAACAGCCGCTCGTTTTACGCACAACATCACACAAAAATTTTGCAACCCGCATTTGAACAAGTTCCGCAAAAAAACGTTCCACTCATGTTCACAAAACACTGCATCAAGTTCGCCTTGGGCTGGTGTCCACGTGAAACAAAGAATAAACCCGATTCTCGTGAGCCATACTATCTTATCAATCAGCAAAATAAGTTTAAACTTACGTTTGATTGTAAGGATTGCGAGATGCAGGTTTCTCTTGAAAATCAACAATAATCAATCGTAAATTTCTTGTCAAGTATGTCTGTTTTTTCATTTCTAAAAAGCAATACAAATCAAATTCAATCCCTCAATGCTGCTGATTTTAAAGCCGCCATTGCCGATAAAACCGTTC
>DCEG01000021.1 GCA_002316835.1 Bacteroidales bacterium UBA1035
CAATTTAATATATATTTTTCAGTTATGTAAGAATATTGGATTTTGTTAATTAGACATACTTTGTTTTTCTTTTACTTTTCACTTTTCTATCCCAACTCTATTCAAAATAAACGCGAACTCGAAAGCCGTGTCTTTTATTCCGTCGTAACGACCGGTGGCACCGCCGTGTCCGCTGTCCATATTCATGTGCAACAGCATAATGTTATCGTCGGTTTTTAGTGCGCGGAGCTTGGCAACGTATTTGGTGGGTTCATGAAAAAGTACTTGCGAATCATTGATGCCGCCTGTTACCAGCATGTTTGGATAATTTTGTGCTTTGATGTTGTCGTAGGGCGAGTAGGAGAGCATGTAGTTGTAATACTCCTCTTCGTTGGGATTGCCCCATTCTTCGTATTCGCCCGTGGTGAGCGGCAGGGTATCGTCTAACATGGTGTTGATAACATCGATAAACGGTACTTGTGCCACGATGGTTTGATACAAATCGGGACGTTCGTTTACCACGGCGCCCATCAGCAAGCCGCCGGCGCTTCCTCCCATTGCCGCGAGTTTGTTTGCCGATGTGTATTTTTCGTTAATCAACAGCTCGCTGCACGCGATAAAATCGGTAAATGTATTTTTCTTTTTCAACAATTTTCCGTCTTCGTACCACTGTTCGCCGAGATCGCTTCCGCCGCGAATTTGAGCTAGTGCATACACGAAACCACGATCGATAAGACTATAGATGCTTGCACTGAAATATACATCGGAGCTGGAACCGTAGCTTCCGTAGGAATAGATTAGGGCGGGGTTTGTGCCGTCTTTTTTCAATCCCTTTTTATATACGATAGCCATAGGCACTTTTACTCCGTCGGGAGCGGTTGTCCAAAGCCGTTCAACCACATAATTATCGGGATTGAAACCCGATGGGATTTCCTGTTCTTTCAGCTTTGCCGTTTCGCCGGTAGCAATATCGTATTCGTACAACGTGGTGGGGCGATTGAGAGACGTATAAGAATATCGGAAAGTGGTGGCGTCGTATTCCGGATTTCCGCTTAAAGTGGCCGAGTAAACCGGCTCGGGAAAAACGATGGTCTTTTCTTCACCACCCGAAACTGGTTTTGCGATAATTTCACTTAATCCGTTCTTGCGTAATTCGAGCGTTACGTAATCTTTTAAAATATCGATACCTTCGATGCGGACGTTTTCATCGTGTGCCAGAAATTCTTTCCAGGTGTTTCGGTCTTCGTGTCCTGTAAGCGGTGTTTCGTAAATTTTACCGTTCAGGTTTTGTTTGTCTTTGTATCTCACAAAAAACTTTTTCTTATGTGGATAAACGGAATATTCCACATCCTGAACGCGTGGCATGAACATTTTAAATTGGTCAAGTGGCTTGTCTGCCGAGATATATCGTTCATCCGAAGTGGTGGAACTTGCAGAGCCGATAAAAATATATTCTTTGGTTTTACTTCCCGAAACGTAGGTTGAGAACCGGGCATCGGCTTCTTCATATACTAAGTCGGCTTTGGGAGCATCCAGCATCTGACGCATAATGCGATACGAGCGCAATGTATTGTCAATTATACCGTAAAAAAGCGTCTTGTTGTCGTTTGCCCAGGCAACGGAAGTAGCTCCATTCATGCTGAAACCCACATCTTCACCCGAAGCCAGGTCTTTTATTTTCAGAATGAATTCTGCATACGAACCGGTTTCGTTGTAAAAATAGGCTGCTTTACTATTATCGGGACTGATGGAATATCCGCGGAAAATAAATGCGGATTTTCCTTCTGCCATTTTATTGATATCGAAAATAACTTCTTCGGCGGCATCCATCGAACCTTTGCGACGCAAATAGGTGCGGTATTGTTTGCCCTTTTCGGTGCGGCTGTAGTAGTAATAACCATCAGAAAAAGAAGGATAGCTTTCGTCGTCTTCTTTCATGCGGCCGAGAATTTCGTCGTAAATGGTTTGCTGCAACGCTTTTGTCGATGCCATAACGGTGTCGGTATAAGCGTTTTCGGCTTTCAGGTAATCGATTACTTTCGGATTATTTTTGTCTTTCAGCCAATAGTAATTATCGATACGCGTTTGCCCGAAGTTGGTAAATGTATCAGGAAGAACTTCTGCTACAGGTGGAGCAGGAAAATCGGATTGTTTTAACATAACAGTTTCTTTTTTCGATGTAGTGCAGGCAGTAATCACCACTGCGACAGCTAATAAAATGATATAATTCAGGCTTTTCATTTTAGTTGATTTATTTGTTTACAATTCAGGTAGTATATTACTATTTTATTTGTTATTAGGAAACGGAGGTTGTTTTCCCGCTCTTTTCCTTTTAGTCAGATACACTATTAGCGTAATGACCAACGCGATGAAAAGCAGTATCGCCCACAAGTTGGCAATTCCCACCAACAGCCAGAGCAGACTGTTCCATCCGTTTTTAAAGGCTTTGCCCATTTTATTCCAGAATCCGAAGTTCGAATACTTTTCGTAGAATGTTACGTGAAGCGTGCTGTATTGTACCTGGTTGGAAAGGTAGCGAAGCCGTCCTTCGGCCGATTCTATTTCGGTGCGGATGTTTCCGATTTGTTCTTCGATCTTTAAGATTTCTTCTACCGAAGTGGCACGTGTAAGTAATTCACGATAACGGGCTTCAACTTCTTTTTTGGTTTTCACGCGGGTGTCGAGGTCGATAAATTGTTCGGTAACATCCTGCACATCAATACTTTTGTAATCAATTTTGGATGCGTTACTTTCGATAATGGCTATGAGCGAATCGGTTTTATCGGCTGGGACACGAACGGTGAGCGTGTTTTCCGTATGATTGTCTGATTCCGAAATATTATCGTTGGAAATGTACCCGTTAAGCGTAGCGACAGCGCTTGTGATAAGTTGCTTTGTCTTGCTCAGGTTAGAAGTTTCGAAACGGATGGAGCCGTTTTTGGTAAGTTTACGTTCGTAAATCGTAACATCGGTCTCGGGCTCACTTGTCATAGCTTTGTCGTAATTCGCCGGTTCAGTTGCCATCGGAGTCGATTCTTCGGCCAATACAGCGTCTCTGCTTTCGCTGCCACCCGATTGATTGCTACAAAAGTTGAGGACAAAAGCGAGCGATGTCACTAAAAAATAGCTTAGTAGTTTCATCTGTTTATTTTTTTATTTTTTACATTATGGCCAGATGGAACTCGCAATAATCATGCACTTGTGTGTAACTGATTTACATGCTCGTTTCATGTGTCTGGTTTTGTTATTAACATTCATAAAAGCGGAATATCAGTTAATCGGTTTTATAAACAACAGGTTATTTAAACGATTTTAAACCGATGCAAATGTATGATTTATTATTGATAATTGCGTTTTATGAACAATAATTTTATCGTAATGTTATACCATGTGATTCATCCTAAAGTAAATGCATTACCACGATCATAATCATCAGAACGAAGACGTCAAGAACATAAAAGTGGCGTTTTTTTTGAATTTCTTTTTTACGATAATTGAGATTGTGGGCGGTTTGTTGACAAACAGTGTTGCTATTCTGTCTGATGCTGTTCATGATTTGGGTGACAGCTTTTCGCTCGGTCTGTCGTGGTATTTTCAGAAAGTTGCCAAACGTCCGCGTACGAAAAGCTATACCTACGGTTACAAACGCTTTTCGTTGCTGGGCGCCATCATTAATTCAGTGATATTGGTGGTGGGAAGTGTGCTTATCCTGATGAACGCCATCCCAAGATTATTTAACCCGCAGCAACCCGATGTGAAAGGGATGCTTCTGCTTGCCGTTCTGGGAGTTATTGTGAACGGCGCAGCCGTTTTGCGCTTGCGCAAAGGACATTCGCTGAATGAAAAGGTGGTGTCGCTGCATCTGCTCGAAGATGTGCTGGGATGGCTTGCTGTTCTTGTTGGTGCGGGAATCATGTATTTTGTGGATGCACCGTTTATCGATCCACTTCTTTCCATTGCCATATCGGCATTTATTCTTTTCAACGTGTATCGGAATATTCGTCAGAGTTTGCGCATTATTTTGCAAGGCAGTCCCGATTTAATCAGTATTGACGAGATTGAAAAATCGGTTTTGGCGATGGAGAATGTGCAAAACGTTCATGATCTGCACGTTTGGTCGGTGGACGGCGAATACAATGTACTTACCATCCACGTGGTGCTTTCAGCACCATTGCCGATGGCAGAATTGCACAGCCTGAAAGCTGAAATCCGTGAAAAATTACTCTCGTTGGGTGTGCAGCATTCCACCATCGAGTTTGAAGCTCCCGATGAAGATTGTGAAATGGAAGATTGCAATTGAAGATTCAATCGGGAAATTGTTGAAAACTTATTCACAACCGAAATTGCATTATCACTGTACGATAATAGTATTATTATATTTTTGATAAATAGTCTGTTCTCTCTTTCCTTTTTGTGTTTGTGTTTTTTATTCACAAAAAGAAAATCATAGCTTCCCAATTCCGCTGAATTAATGTTCGGAAATAAGAGGAAGCTACGAAATCAAAAAATCCATACTGTGAATGTTTAATCTTCGTGCACCATATGAGTTGACACAGCAATTCGGTTCCACGAATTTATCGTTACTATTTGCATAATGATTTGTGCAATTTCATTGTCGCTGAAGTTCTCTTTCGCTTTTTGGTAAGTTTCAAGTTAATCCATTCTTTGCTATCAAGGTGATTTCTTCGGTCATCTTCATAGCTATTCTTTCTTTTTCATCGAATAATGGTGATTCCCACCATGCACTTACGGCAAAAATCCGTCTGGGACTTTCACCGTATTTCAATGCGTCTTTTGTGTGCATGTCTATGCAATATGCACAGGCATTTATTTGCGATGCTCTTATTTTTATTAATTCAATGAGTTTTTTGTCCAAAACAGAACTTGATAAATATTTTTCAAGCCCGAGCATGGCTTCATATGCTTTTGGTTCAATACTGTGAATGTTTATTCTTGTTTCCATTATTTGTTTTTAAAGTTGATATATAAATAGTTTTGAACTCTTAGTCATAAGCTTTGAATTCAGATTACTAACTTTAAATAGGAAATAGATTGACAATTAATTACAATTGTCGATCATTTCTTTACCGTTATATTTAAAATTATAAGTCATCGTTAAAACACCGTATATTTTAATATGTTCGAAAAAAAAGAGCGACATTGAAGTCACTCCGTAAACAGTTTTATTTCGATAAGTTATTGTTTCTGTTATTGCTGTGCCTTAAAGCTGATGGTTTTACCGTTGACGATAAGGTCTCCGCCATTTTCGTTGGTTACCCATCTAATTGTATTGCTTTTATATTCGCCACCTTTTGCCCAGACACTCTCTGGAACTTGCGCGAGTATGACGTCTTTATAATCTTCATAGGTAATGGCTGCAGTGGGAATATCACCGGAAGTATCATGAGTAACGGTAAGGATTTTTCCCTCTGCATCAACAAAATTATTGGTCATTCCTGATTTTTCTTTATTACTGAAAATTACTTTACCATTTTTTGTTAATTCAATCTCGTTTTGCCATTCGGTGTACTCGTACGTATCATTAGAGTAGCGAATCCCTGAAGCCGAAGGCTGTTGCTTCAACACAATAGTTTCGCCGTTGAAAACGATGGTAGCGGTTTTCTCTGTTGTGTTGTAAGTTATGTCGAGTGTTTGACCTTTACTGTTATTGATTGTAGCGGTAACAATTTCATCGTTGTTTTGACGATTTTTACTACTGTTTGTACAAGCAACAGCAAACAATAATGCGCTTGCAGCCAAAATAAAAGTGAACTTTCTCATAATGTTTTTTTGTGGATGTTTTATCTTAATAGTATATGAACTTTATCTCTTTGATTTTGGAAATTGGATATCCTTTGCTATTGTATTCATAGGAAGATTCCTTAACCTGAACTTTTTCAATAAAATCATCTACTTCGAAATGAAGTGTATACGTTTCTTTAACGATATTGTTCGGATTGGTATTTTCACCGGGTATCATTAAGGAACTAAAGGCACGATACGGGTTGTTTTTATTGTCAAATTCATAAATTGTCGTCGTGTTAAGGGTCGTTTCCCCTTTCGATGATACGGAATAATGAAGTCGCTTAATCATATTGCCTTTTGCATCGTAAAGAAAATCTATATATCCTGCCTCTTTACCGTCATCTTCGTGGAATGTTTGTCTGTTTATGCGATTACTGCTATCATAACTATATGTACTATAACCATGCAACATAGTTGACTTAACAAGTTTATTCCCGTTATAAAAATATTCAAGAGTAGCTTCTTTTTCTGTATTTTGAGGATTAACCCATTCGGTGCGTTTCATTGCATCTTCAAGAATATAGCCGCTGCTACTGAATATTCTATTATCAAAATAAAGATCATGCGATATTAATCTGTTTTTGCTATAATTGTACTTTGTATAAGACCACTTACTCTTATTTTCTAAAACTTGCCTTGCATCATTATAGGTGTAGACATAAGATAAGTTATCGCCAAAATATACTTCTTTCAGCAAAACTCCATCGGTAAGTGGGGTGAAAATATAGTCTTTTTCGCAAGACAAAAGAAAGATAGCAAGCACCAAAATGTAGTTTTAATCAGTGTTTTCATATAGCTCTATTTTTATTTAAGTCTTGGTTTTCAAAACTTTCGAAAGATAAATAGATTTTCTTAAATTGCAAAATCTGAACGAAAAAAACAGTTGCCGATTTTCAATTGAAAACCGGCAACCGTAAAATCGAAAACTCAAAACTGATTACTTTTTCGTCTCACTCATCATATAAAATACCAATGAACTGCCGTTCATAATATCCTGATAGGTGATGAATTTCTTATCGTACGGTTGTCCGTTGAGTTCTATTTTTTCCACGTACAGGTTTTCTTTCGACAAGTTTTTGGCTTCCATCGTGAAGGTTTTTCCGTTGCCTACATCGATGCGTGCCGAAGGAATTTGCGGTGCTCCGAAAACAAATTCGCCGCTCACGGGATTCATCGGGTAAAAGCCCATTGCCGAGAACATATACCATGCCGACATCTGTCCGCAGTCGTCGTTGCCGATGAGTCCGTCGGGTTTGTTTTTGTAGAAATCGGTGCAGATTTGGCGCACCAAGCGTTGCGTTTCTGCCGGACGGTCAAGATAAGCGTAAATGTATGCCACGTGGTGGCTTGGTTCGTTTCCGTGTGCATATTGTCCGATAAGCCCGGTTACGTCCGATAATGTTCCGGAGGATTCCTGCTTGGTATTGAAAAGATAATCCAATACTTCACCTGCTTTTTCCTTTCCACCCATCCACTCAATAAGCCCAGGAATATCCTGCATCACATGCCACGTGTATTGCAGTGCATTTCCCTCGGTGTAATGTCCGCCGATATTTGAGTCAGCGTGAGCTAAAGCATAGGGGTCAAACGGTGTAAGCCATTCTCCTTTTGAGTCTTTTGGGCGCATGGCGTTGGTTTCTTTGTCAAAGTGATTTTTATAAAAATCGGCCCGTTTTCTGAAGAATGCTGCATCTTCTGTTTTTTTCAGCTTTTCTGCAAAAATAGCCATGCAGTAATCATCGAATCCACATTCCAGCGTGCGCGAAACTGATTCAACTTTAATTAAGTCGTAAGGATAATAACCGAATTTATCGTATATATCCCAGTTCGACTTATAGTGTTTACTTTCAGTAATCGATTTCTTGATCTCGTTGTATGCGCGCTCGGCATCAAAACCGGTAAATCCTTTCAGATATGCATCCACAATCATCGGAACGGAGTGATTACCGATCATCGTATAGGTTTCCTGCCCCCAAAGTGACCAGATAGGCAGATGTCCCTGCTGTTCGCTGTAGTCGAGCATGGAATTCACGAAATCGGGTATCAGCTCCGGCGTGAGAACGGTGTACATTGGAAATGCAGCTCGGAAAGTATCCCATTGAGACCAAGTTGAATAGTATTTTCCGTTGGGTGATTGCGTTACGGTGCGATTCGGGCCGGTATATTTCCCGTCAACATCAGCAATGTTGTTGGGTTGAATGTACAAGTGATACAGCGATGTGTAAAAGTTTACTTTATCGTCTTGCGAACCTTCTATTCTTACTTTCGAGAGGTATTTGTTCCACTCGTTTTTAGCGTTTTGATGTACCGATGCGAAATCCCAATCGGGAACTTCGGCGGCGAGATTGGCCTTCGCGCCGGCGATGCTAGCCGACGACATACCGATTTTCATATTCAGCGTATCGCTATCCTGCATATCGAACGTAAGAATGTAACGCGACGATTTTTCGTTGGGACTGCGTTTTTCGAGTTCTTCTTTATTGATAATTGGCTTATCGAATTCGATAACGAAATAATAAATACGTTGCACCCATTCTGTTCGACGCGTAAAACCCGAAATTACTCTGTCACTCTCAAAATTTATCTCATTGTCGAGCACATGCGTATAAAAACGAACATCCTGCCACACCAATCCGCTCTGAAAATCGGCGAGAATATTGGCCGCTTTTCCTTTCTGAAAGGTGTATTTATGGAAAGCCACGTGGGACGATGCGGTAATTTCTACGTTTACGTCGTTATCGGCAAGTTGTACGGTATAATATCCGGGCGAAGCTTTTTCGGTTGCTTTATCGAAACGGCTGTCTAAATTATCACGTTTTTCTCCCGAAAATGGTTGTACCAGTAAATCTCCCAAATCAACACACCCTGTTCCGTTTAATCGGTTTTGCGTAAATCCCTGAATAAGCGAATCTTCATAAAAGTATCCCGAACAATACGCCCAGGAAAAGTTACCGGTCTGCGGCCCTGCCTGAATCATTCCCAACGGATATGTTGCACCCGGAAACGTGTGCCCCGTGAATGCCGTTCCGATAAACGGGTTCACATACTGCGTGAAATCGGTTTCTTCCACCGCAGGTTTGTTTTGTTTTTGTTGTGTGCAAGCAATGACCAGCATTGCTATTGCAACACAAAAAAGTAATTTTTTCATTATTATAAAATTCTATATATTCAAATGGATTGGTTTAATGTGTATCTTCTAACTCGTTTTAATCTTCTTTCTTTGCCCGCATAGCTTCCCAAATAAAATACGAAATCAATCCGATAAAAGCAATTAATGCAACTATTTGTGCACCTGTTCCGTGCGGATCTTCCCAGACACCCAGGTTAAGGACATTTCCGTTATTGGTAATAAAAATAACCAATGCTCCGATAACTCCGAAAAGCGCTGCTCCCGCAATAAATCCCGACGCAATAAGTATCGCACGCTGGTGGCGGGCATTGTTGAGCGCCTGATCTTTTGAGCGTTTGCTAATCCAATGATTAAGTAATCCACCCACCACGAGCGGTGTATTCAGCGGCAACGGAATAAACATCCCAAGCGCAAACGCCAAAGGCGATATATTAAGCCAGTTGATAAGAATGGAAATTATAGCGCCGATTCCCAACAACATCCAGCTAACTCCTGAACCCGACATAAGCGGTTCGATAATGGCTGCCATGGCATTAGCCTGTGGTGCAACCATCGGGTTGGTATGTGTTTCAGTAGCGACAAATCCGTAAGCTTCATTCAAAATAAAAATAACGGCTCCAACCGTAGCAGCAGAAACCAGTGTTCCCAGAAATTTAAACGATTCCTGCTTCGCCGGTGTCGTCCCGATCCAGTAACCGATTTTCAAATCAGTCACAAAACCGCCCGCCATCGAAAGTGCAGTACAAACTACACCACCGATAATCAGTCCGCTAACCATCCCTTGCCAGCCTTTCAAACCTATGGCTACAAGGATTACCGATGAAAGAATTAACGTCATCAATGTCATTCCCGAAACAGGATTTGTTCCTACAATGGCAATAGCGTTGGCTGCAACCGTAGTAAATAAAAATGAAATAATGGTTATGGTAAGCAGAGCAACAATAGCCTGAACAAGGGTAACTTTAACGCCGATAAGCAAGAAAATAAATACGGCTACAAGTGTTAAAAACAGGAATAGCATTACAAACGACATTTTCAGGTCACGTTGCGTGCGTTCTCCTTTGAGTTCAGCTGTGTGCGATTTCTCTTTTTTACTGCCGACAGCTAGCTTGAAAGCATTTCCAATAACTCCCGACGATTTAATAATTCCGATAATTCCGGCCATGGCAATAGCACCGATACCAATCGGACGAACATAAGCGGCAAAAATTTCTTCGGCAGACAACGATGCGAACGGATTTACTCCTCCACTTGCAGCTGCCAATGCTCCTATTTCGTTTACCAGCGGTATGAAAACGAGCCACGAAAGCAACGAACCTACGGTTATAATAAGCGCGTAGCGCAATCCTACCAGATAGCCGAAGCTGAAAATTAGTGCGCTGACGTTGAATTTCAGTACCATTTTAAATTTATCGGCAAGCATAGCTCCGGCAGGAACAATTCGAGTGGAAATTTCTTCGCTCCACAAGCGAAATGCCGAGAAGCAAAAATCGAATAATCCTCCGATTAATCCGCTTGTCACCAGTAGTTTTGCCTGATTGCCGCCTTTTTCACCGGTCATTAGGATTTCGGTAGTGGCTGTAGCTTCAGGGAACGGTAATTTACCGTGCATGTCTTTTACAAAATATTTTCTGAAAGGAATAAGAAATAATATTCCCAAAAATCCGCCGAAGAGTGACGAGAAAAATATTTGCCAGAAATCTACCTGAATTTCAGGATACTTGGCTTGCAGAATATAAAGTCCTGGAATGGTGAAAACGGCTCCGGCAACAATAACTCCCGATGATGCCCCAATGGACTGGATAATTACGTTTTGCCCCAGCGCGTTTCTTTTGCGTAACGCTGCTGATGCGCCTACGGCAATAATGGAAATGGGTATGGCGGCTTCAAAAACCTGTCCGATTTTCAGTCCGGAATAGGCTGCTGCCGCAGAAAAAATTACTGCCATAAGTAATCCCATTCCTACAGACCAGGGTGTAACTTCCTTAATAGCCTTGTCCGCGGGTAAGACCGGTTTGTACTCTTCACCCTCTTTTAATTCCAGATAAGCGTTTTCGGGTAAGCTAACCGGCTGTTTGTCATCTTGATTTGATTGCATGGTTTCTGTTTTTAAAATTAATGATTAGATTAATGGCACGAAAATACAAAATTTTGTGAAATATTTGAGCAGATTTTCTTAACTTTGTGTGTGATTGACTTTTTTTGATGCCTATCCCGAACATTTCGTATCTTAAATTGTTGAAACGCCAGTCATCGCACTAATTATAAATCACATTATACCCATTTTATTTCTATGATTTTTGATATCGATATGATCCGTGAAGTATATGCCCAGCTTCCCGGAAAAGTAACACAAGCTAAAGAAAAATTAGGCCGTCCGTTGACGTTAACGGAGAAAATTTTGTTTTCACATCTTTCGCCCGGAGTAGCGGTGAAAAACTATAAACGTGCCGAAGATTACGTGGATTTTGCCCCCGACAGGGTAGCCATGCAGGATGCAACGGCACAAATGGCGCTGTTGCAGTTGATGAATTCGGGACGAAAAAACGTGGCCGTTCCATCGACCGTGCATTGCGATCACTTGATTCAGGCGTATAAAAATGCATCAACCGATTTACAGACCGCAAAAGTTACTAACGAAGAGGTGTTTAATTTCCTTCGTGATGTTTCCAATAAATACGGAATCGGATTCTGGAAACCGGGAGCTGGAATTATCCATCAGGTAGTACTTGAAAATTATGCATTTCCAGGCGGAATGATGGTAGGAACCGATTCGCACACACCCAATGCCGGCGGTTTGGGAATGATCGCTATCGGTGTCGGTGGAGCCGACGCGGTGGACGTGATGGCCGGATTGCCCTGGGAACTTAAAATGCCGAAACTTATTGGTGTGAAACTTACTGGAAAATTATCGGGTTGGGCATCGCCCAAAGATGTTATTCTGAAGCTTGCGGGAATACTTACCGTAAAAGGCGGAACCAACGCCATTATTGAATATTTTGGCGAGGGAACCTCGACGCTGTCCGCCACCGGAAAAGGAACCATTTGCAATATGGGCGCCGAAGTTGGGGCTACCACTTCCATCTTCCCGTTCGATGAAAAATCAGCCATTTATCTTGAGGGAACGGGTAGGAAAGAAGTAGCCGATGAAGCCCGCAAAATTATTTCTTATCTGCAAGCCGATCCAGAAACAGCTGCGAACCCAGAGAAATATTATGATGAGGTTATCGAAATCAATTTATCGAAACTGGAACCGCATATAAATGGTCCGTTTACTCCTGATGCTGCATACACCATTTCGGAATTTGCCAAAGTGGTGAAAGAAAACGGTTATCCCCAACAAATGGAAGTGGGATTGATCGGTTCGTGCACCAACTCGTCGTACGAAGATTTAACCCGTGCCGCACATATCGTAAAAAAAGCCAAGGAAGACGGATTAAGTGTAAATGCCAGATTTATTATTAATCCTGGCTCGGAGCAAGTTCGATATACTGCCGAGCGCGACGGTGTTTTACAGGAATTCGAAGAAGTGGGTGCCGTAATTATGGCAAATGCCTGCGGCCCGTGTATCGGCCAGTGGAAACGTACCGACGAAAAATCTGAACGCTCAAACTCTATTGTTACTTCATTTAATCGGAATTTCGCTAAACGAAACGACGGAAACCCAAATACACACGCCTTTGTAACATCACCAGAACTGGTGGCAGCGCTAACTATCGCCGGTGATTTAACATTTAACCCGTTAACGGATACACTTCCCAACGCTAAAGGCGAGCAAGTGAAGTTGGCTGAACCGCAAGGTTACGAAATGCCACCGAAAGGATTTGCGGTGGAAGACGCCGGTTATCAGGCTCCATCGGATGACGGCAGTAAGATAGAAGTGGATATTGCTCCCAACTCCAATCGTTTGCAAAAATTAGAACCTTTTGCTCCGTGGAACGGAAAAGATTACGAAGAACTTCCGCTTCTGATAAAAGTAAAAGGAAAATGCACCACCGACCACATTTCGATGGCCGGCCCGTGGCTTCGTTTCCGCGGACATCTGGATAATATATCGGACAATATGCTTATTGGTGCAGTGAACGCGTTCAACGATGAAACCAACAAAACACTTGACCCCGTAACTTTGCAATATTCAGAAGTTCCCGCTTTAGCCCGCAAATTCAAAGCCGAAGGCTTGGGTTCTGTCGTGGTTGCCGAAGAAAATTACGGCGAAGGCAGCAGCCGCGAACATGCGGCTATGGAACCGCGCCACCTGAACGTGAAAGTAATTTTGGTGAAATCGTTTGCCCGTATTCACGAAACCAACCTCAAGAAGCAAGGAATGCTTGCTCTCACTTTTGTGGATAAAGACGATTATGGTAAGGTTCAGGAGAGAGACAAAATCAGTATTATCGGGTTAACCGATTTCACACCGGGTAAGAACCTGAAAGTTGTATTGCATCACCTCGATGGCTCGACCGATGAATTTGAAGCTGCTCACACCTACAACGAACAGCAGATTGGCTGGTTTAAGGCAGGTAGTGCGTTGAATGGAATGAGATAACAACTCATTCATCAGGATGAAACCTTAACGACATTAAAGTCTTTAAAGTCATAAAATTTGAACTAGGCTACAGTGGATGATAATCTGATTGAACGACGAGGAAATTATGAGAAGCTTTTTAGTTATCAAAAGGCAGAAGCTATTTATGATATAACCTATTATTTTTGTCATAAGTATCTTCAACGAAGCGACCGTACGATTGATCAAATGATACAGGCAGCTCGTTCAGGAAAACAAAACATTGTTGAAGGCAGTGGTTTTTCGGCTACATCAAGAGAGATGGAAATTAAGTTGGTTAACGTAGCAAAAGCAAGCTTGTATGAACTTTTGTGTGATTACCAAGATTATTTGCGAACGCGTGAACATAGACAATGGGAAGACGGTTCAGTAGAATTAGAAAAGATGAGAGAGTTAGGGAGAAAACATAACAACACAGATTTTTATATGGAATTGGTTAAAGTGCGTCCACCTGAAACCATCGCAAATATGGCAATTTGTCTGATAAAGCAAACCGATAATCTTCTTTATAAACAATTAAAGGCTCTTGAAAGAGATTTTCTGAAAGAAGGAGGTTTCAGAGAACGAATGACAAAAATGAGAATAGAAAAACGAAAAAAGGATCAATAAACTTATGCAACAAATAACCCAACAAAACGATAAACTCATCGTTCCCGATAACCCAATTATTCCTTTCATCGAAGGTGATGGTATCGGAAAAGAAATCACCGCATCTGTTAGATTGATAATCGATAAAGCGATAGAGAAGTCCTACGGTGGTAAACGAAAAATAGAATGGAAAGAAGTTCTTGCAGGCGAAAAAGCTTATAACAAGCTTGGAACGTGGCTTCCTGCGGAAACGATGGGTGCTTTCCGCAAATACCTGGTGGGAATTAAAGGACCGCTCACTACGCCTGTCGGCGAAGGAATCCGTTCATTGAATGTGGCTCTGCGTCAGGATCTTGACTTATATGTTTGTCTGCGTCCGGTGCGTTGGTTTAAAGGGGTTGCTACTCCGTTACTCCATCCCGATAAAGTAAATGTTACGATTTTCCGCGAGAACACAGAAGATATTTATGCCGGAATCGAGTGGAATGCGGGAACGCCTGAATTACAAAAGGTGCTCAAATTCCTGAAAGAAGAAATGGGTGTTGCAAAAATCCGTTTTCCCGAAACCACATCTATTGGCGTAAAACCCGTATCGGTGGAAGGAACGGAGCGTTTGGTGCGTTCAGCCATTGAGTACGCTATCAAGCACAAACTTCCGTCGGTAACGCTGGTTCACAAGGGGAACATCATGAAATTTACCGAAGGAGGTTTCAAAAAATGGGGGTATGCGCTTGCGGAAAGGGAATTTCGCGATGAGGTTTTCACCGAAAATATTTTCAATAAAATAAAAGCCGAGCGTGGTCTGGAAGCTGCCGTCGCCGCTTATAACGAAGCCATCGAAAACGGAAAGGTTTTCATCAAAGACGTTATTGCTGACGCATTTTTACAAAATACGTTGCTCAAACCCGAAGAATATTCGGTAATTGCCACGCTCAACCTGAACGGCGATTACATTTCCGATCAGTTGGCGGCTATGGTAGGCGGAATCGGTATTGCTCCGGGCGCAAATATCAATTATAAAACCGGGCATGCCATTTTTGAAGCCACGCACGGAACCGCTCCCGATATTGCCGGTAAAAACAAGGCAAATCCTTGCTCCATGCTGCTATCGGGTGTAATGATGCTGGAATATATGGGTTGGGATGAAGCCGGTAATCTTATCACCAAATCATTGGAGAATCTGTTCGAAAAAGGCTACGCCACTTCCGATCTGGCCCGATTTATGGAAAAAGGTAAAGCATTGTCTACATCTGAGTTTGCATCGGAAGTAATTAATTCACTTTAAGCAGTAATTTGTTAAAACAAAAAGATATAAAACACTGTTACAATAATAGAAAACACCCAATCACTCTGGAACTAATAAAAAAAATTATATACAACAATGGATAACAAACAATTAATTAAAGTGTTATCAGACTCAATTGCGGTAACGAGTAATATCGATAAGGAACTTTTTACTAAAATGGGTGTGAAGCGCGGACTTCGTAACGAAGATCACTCCGGTGTGCTTGCAGGTCTTACCCGTGTGGGCGACGTAGTTGGCTACGAACGTCAGGAAGACGGAACCCTGAAACCTATTCCCGGCAAACTGTTTTATCGCGGTATCGATGTGGAAGCGCTGGTACATGGTCTTCAGGCGGATAACCGTCTCGGATTTGAAGAAACGGCTTACCTGCTTTTATCAGGAAAACTGCCCAATAAAGAAAATCTAGATGCTTTTTCTAAGCTGTTGGCACAAACCATGCCGCTTAATCATACGGCAACGATGAATATTTTATCGCTGCAAGGGAAGAACATTATGAATATTCTGGCACGAAGTGTACTCGAACTTTACACGTACGATAAGAATCCGGATGACATTTCTCCCGATAATTTAATCCATCAATCCATCAATCTGATAGCAAAATTCCCGAGCATTGTTGCGCTGGCCTACCAGGTGTTGCGTCACGCCGATTATGGACGCTCATTGCATGTGCGTCATCCTTTTGAAAACTTTTCGGTTGCCGAAAACTTCCTTTACATGATGAAAGGCCCCGGAAAATATACCGAACTGGACGTTAAAATCCTTGACCTTGCTCTTATCCTGCACGCCGATCACGGTGGAGGTAACAACTCTACTTTCTCGGTACGCGTTACAAGTTCTACCGAAACCGATACATATTCTGCCATTGCAGCCGGTATCGGATCGCTCAAAGGCCCGCTTCACGGTGGTGCCAACGTGAAAGTAAACGGTATGCTTGCGGATATGAAAGAAAATATAAAAGACTGGAAAGATGTTGCAGAAATTGATGCTTACCTTACCAAAGTGCTGAAGAAGGAAGCGTACGACAAAACAGGGCTTATTTACGGTATCGGACACGCCGTTTATACCATCAGCGACCCGCGTGCAGGACTGCTTAAGGAAATGGCACGCGACCTGGCAAAGGAAAAAGGACGCGAGGACGAGTTTGCCTTTATGGAGCTCATAGAAGAGCGTGGGGTAGAGGTATTCCTCGATTTTAAAAAACAGGGTGCCAAACAACGTACGTGTATCAACGTGGATTATTATTCTGGTTTTGTGTATGATGCTATCGGACTTCCCGAAGAAGTTTTCACGCCGATTTTTGCCATGGCGCGTATTGTGGGCTGGACAGCACACCGCATAGAGGAAATGAATTTCTCCAGCAAGCGAATCATTCGTCCTGCTTACAAAAATGTCCGTCCGTTGCAGGATTTTATCCCGATGAAAGATAGGTAAGAAGATGTCGAAAATAAAAGTACAAAATCCCGTTGTTGAGATCGACGGTGATGAAATGACCAAGATAATTTGGTCGTTCATCAAGGAACAATTGATTTTGCCGTATCTCGATGTAGATATAAAATATTACGATTTGAGCATTCAAAATCGCGATGCTACCAACGACCAGATTACTATCGATGCGGCGGAAGCCATCAAAAAGTATAACGTGGGCATCAAGTGCGCAACCATCACTCCCGATGAAGCACGGGTAAAGGAATTCGGACTGAAGCACATGTGGAGATCGCCTAACGGGACTATTCGAAACATAGTTGGTGGAACAGTTTTCCGCGAGCCGATCATCTGCTCCAACGTTCCCCGTTACGTGCAGGGCTGGACGCAACCGATTATTATCGGGCGTCACGCTTTTGGAGACCAGTACCGTGCTACCGATAAAGTAATCAAAGGTAAAGGCAAGCTGAAACTGACTTTCACAGCCGAAAACGGCGAGGTGCAGGAGTGGGAGGTTTACGATTTCAAAGGCGATGGTGTGGCTATGGCGATGTTCAATACCGATGAATCGATTTACGGATTTGCCCGTTCGTCGTTTCAAATGGCGCTGACCAAAAAATATCCGCTCTATATGTCTACCAAAAATACCATTTTGAAAGCTTATGACGGACGTTTCAAGGATATTTTTCAGAAAGTGTACGAAAAAGAATTTGAAACCCTGTTCAAGGAAGCCGGAATTGCCTACGAACACCGTTTGATTGACGATATGGTGGCATCGGCCATGAAGTGGAACGGCGGTTTCGTGTGGGCGTGCAAAAATTACGACGGCGATGTGCAGTCAGACACAGTGGCGCAGGGATTCGGTTCGCTGGGCATGATGTCGTCGGTTCTGGTAACGCCCGACGGCAAAACGGTGGAAGCCGAAGCGGCACACGGAACGGTAACGCGTCATTATCGTCAGCATCAGCAGGGAAAAGAAACCAGTACAAATCCCATCGCTTCCATTTTTGCCTGGACGCAAGGTTTGATGCATCGGGGAAAGCTGGACAATAATCACGAACTTATCGATTTTTGCGAAAAACTGGAGCAGGTATGCATCGAAACCGTTGAAGGCGGAGAAATGACCAAAGACCTGGCGTTGCTGGTTTACGGCGATGATGTGAAAGGGAAATACCTGAACACGCAGGATTTTCTGGCGGCATTGAAGCGAAATCTCGACAAAAAACTAAGTTAACGATATATTTAGTTTTCAGGTTATCAAATAAAACGGCTCGCGCGGAATACAATCGCGGAGCCGTTTGCTTTTTTGTGTCTGTTGGAAAATTTACACCCTGAGTAATCCACGGAAAGCACGCGATGAATAGTACGATTGTGCACCGTTGTAGTATATATAAACCCGATTGTGACGTTTGTTGCAAAAATATCCGTCACCCAGTTTTCTGATTTCCGACGGAGTTTTAATCCAGCTGGTAGATTTTAAGTCGAAATCGTCAAGTTTCTGCAATTCCAGGTATTCTTCTTCGGTAAGTAACTCTATACCCATTTCTTTGGCCATATCCACCGCGTTATTTTCGGGTTTGAACTCTTTTCTCGATTCCAGTCCTTCGCGATCATAGCAAATGCTGCGGCGGCCTTTGGGGCTTTCGGGCGAGCAATCGCAGAAAATATATTCGCCGCTTTTCGCATCGAAACCGATAACGTCGGGTTCGCCGCCCGTTCGTTCCATTTCACTGAGTGACCACAATTTATCGGGATTTTTCTCAAGTTTTGCTTGAACATCTTCCCATTGAATGTTTTTGTGGCGCTGCGGATTATTTTCGAAGCGGGATTGTAATGTGTTGAGAAGTTCGTTGAATTGTTGCTGTGATAATTGATTTTTAGACATAAAAATTGATTTTTTAGTTAATCCCTAAACCTTTTCGTCAATTCACCGTATTCATCGATTCGCCTGTCGCGCAGGAACGGCCACCAGCGGCGAACATTTTCGGTACGTGTTTTATCGATTTCTATAATTTGGGTGGTTTCGCCTTCCCCGGTCTGATACAGAAATTCTCCCTGCGGCCCGCAAACGAAACTGTTTCCCCAAAACGTAATGCCGTTGGTCTGTCCCGACTGATCGGGTTCGAATCCTGTTCGGTTTACTGCAATTACCGGAAGTCCGTTTGCCACGGCGTGCCCGCGCTGAACGGTAATCCACGCTTCGCGCTGGCGGTTTTTTTCGTCGTCGTTATCCGACGATTCGTAGCCGATGGCGGTGGGATAAATCAACATTTCGGCGCCGGCCAGCGCCATCATTCGCGCAGCTTCGGGATACCACTGGTCCCAGCACACCAAAACGCCCAGTTTGCCAACCGATGTTTCGATGGGGTGAAATCCCAAATCGCCGGGCGTGAAGTAGAATTTCTCGTAATATGCGGGGTCGTCGGGGATGTGCATTTTGCGGTATTTACCAATCAGCGAACCGTCTTTTTCCAGTACCACGGCGGTATTGTGATACAATCCCGCAGCGCGTTTCTCGAAAAGCGACAACACAATAACCACGCCCAGTTCTTTGGCCAGTTGGCCAAACAATTCGGTGGATGGGCCTGGAATGGTTTCGGCCTGATCGAAAATATCGGGATGCTCCGTCTGGCAAAAATACAATCCGTTGTGTAATTCCTGCAACACAATAAGTTCTGCCCCCTGTGCCGCCAATTCACGGATTTTGGATTGCAATCGTGAAATATTATCTTGTATATCAGCTGTATTAGCTTGTTGAATAATTCCTATTTTCATTTTTTGTGAGATTTTAGAGCCAAGAGTCAAGAACCATGACAATGACATTGTGGGTTAAAAATACGAAGTTTTTATTAATATCCCAAATCCGAAATCGCTATTCCCAAATTACAGAAATCCTTTTGGCAATTGCATGGTAACGCAATGCAGCGAACCGTGTTGTTTAATGAGCGGACGGCAATCGATACCGATAATTTCTTGATGGGGAAAAGCTTTTTGCAACTGTTTTTTCGCTTCTTCGTCTTTCGGCGAATGATAAAAAGGCATAAGCACCGCGCCGTTGATAATCAGAAAATTGGCATAAGTGGCAGGAAGGCGGTAACCATCGTGGTATACAGCATCTGCCATCGGCAGCGGAATTAACCGATAGAGTTTTCCTTCAGAAGTCTTAAACGATTTGAGTTCGTTTTCCATCAGTTTCAGTTCATCGAAATGTTCGTCGGTTTCGTCATCGCATTTTACATAAGCAATGGTGCTTTTATCGCAGAATCGGGCAAGAGTATCAATGTGGCTGTCGGTATCATCACCGGCTAAATAGCCGTGGTTAAGCCACAAAATTCTGTCGACGCCTAACGATGTTTTCAGGGATTCGTCAATTTCAACATGCGTCATCGGCTGATTACGATTGGGAGCAAGCAGGCATTGTGATGTAGTGAGCAGTGTGCCGTTTCCGTCCGATTCTATCGATCCGCCTTCCAGTATAAAATTGAGTTTGCTATCGTACTGAACTCCGGGTTTAAACTCTTCCTGTTTGAAAAGATGTTGTGTGATTTGATTATCGTGATTGGCGGCGAATTTTAATCCCCAGCCGTTGAACCCGAAATCAAGTAGGGTAGGTTTCCCATTTACAAAAACCGATATCGGACCGTGATCGCGCGACCATGTATCGTTACTTTTCTGTTCGGAAATAATAAGATTTTTTTGTTCCTCTTTTGTGAAGTGTTTAACAACTTCGTCTTCTTCGGGACAGACAACCATTAACTTTTGACGTTTCAAAATCTCTTTTGAAAACGTTACGTAGCACTGTGTTACTTCTTCCAGAATATCGAACCAATCGGTATTGGCATGGGGCCAGGTAATTAGCACACCACTTTGCGGATACCATTCAGCGGGGAAAACAACGCGATTCATCAGTTTTATCCTTCCATATTTCCGCGTACAATGCCGCGTGAAGAACTTTTGACAAATTCAATAATATGATTTCTTTCAGCAGATTCAGGCAGTTCATTCTCAATTCTTTCCAGTGCCTGAGTGGTGTTGTAACCGGCCTGATACAGATATCTGTAAACGTCCTGTATCGAATTGATCTTTTCGCCTGAGAAACCCCTGCGGCGCAATCCCACAAAATTCAGACCAACGTATGTGAGCGGTTCGCGGCCGACCATGGTATAAGGTGGAATATCTTTCGGAACTTTTGAGCCGCCCTGAATTATTGTGTGGGCCCCGATCCGTGAAAACTGATGCACAAGCGTGCCGCCGCTGAGAATAGCATAATCATCGATTTCCACTTCGCCGGCAAGTTGTGTTGCATTTCCCAGAATGACAAAATCTTTCAATACACAATCGTGCGCCACGTGGCTGTAAGCCATCAGAAGGCAATCATTTCCGACAATAGTATGTCCACGTGATGCCGTTCCCCTATTCACGGTAACGCATTCGCGGATGGTAGTTCTGTCACCGATAATGGCCAGGGAGTCTTCGCCTTTGAATTTGAGGTCTTGCGGAATGGCAGAAATAGTGGCGTGCGGAAAAACAGTGCATTTTTCTCCAATTCGAGCTCCTGTTAAGACAGTTGCACTTGTCATAATACGTGATCCGTCGCCAATCTCAACATTCTGGTCGATATACGCAAAAGGTTCCACAATAACTTCTTTTCCTAGTTTGGCTTCGGGATGAACAAATGCCAGGGTAGATATATTACTCATAAGAACTTGAGTGATAGATTATTTATTTTTAATTATTTGGGCGGTAAAATCAGCTTCCGAAACAATTTTGTCGCCTACAAAAGCAAGCCCGCGCATGGTTGCAATCCCACGACGAACTTCAGACGTCATCTCCACTTTAAAAATAATGGTATCGCCGGGAACTACTTTACTGCGAAACTTCACGTTGTCGATTTTTAGAAAATAAGTGGAATATCTTTCAGGCTCATCAAGCCCCGAAAGTACCAGCAGACCACCGGTCTGAGCCATCGCTTCTACCTGTAAAACACCGGGCATAACCGGTTCTTCAGGGAAATGGCCGACAAAATAAGGTTCATCGTTGGTTATATTTTTTACACCAACTATGTACTCATTAGTTTGCTCAATAACCTTATCTACCATCAGGAACGGGTAACGGTGCGGCAGCAATTGTTTAACACGGTTGATATCCATCAGCGGTTCGAGATTGGGATCATAAAACGGCACCAGATTTTTATTTTTTATTTCTTTACGGATCAGTCTTGCCATTTGGTTGTTGATCTTATGTCCGGGCCGCGTAGCAATAATTCTTCCTTTTATTGGTTTGCCTGCCAAAGACATATCGCCGATGATGTCGAGAAGTTTATGACGTGCAGGTTCATTGGGAAATGATAGTTTACGACGATTGAGATATCCCAGCTGATTGGCATCTACGCGCGGTACGTTTAAAGCATCGGCTATCTCATCCAACTCGTTTTGTGGAAGCTTTCGTTCGTAGATAACAATGGCATTGTCCAGATTTCCTCCTTTTATTAATCCTACTTCACGAAGCTTCTGTAGTTCACGAACGAAGACGAAAGTACGTGCCGGAGCAATTTCTGTACTGAAGTTTTCCAGACATTCGAGTGAAGCATACTGGTTTGGAATGTATTGCGATTCGAATTCTATGTTTGAGTTGATGCTAAAGCAATTATCTGGTAAAAGAATAATCTTTGATCCGGTTTCAGGATCGAAAACTTCTATCTTTTTGCGAACTATAAAAAAGTCCTTATCCTTTTCTTGTTCCACTATTCCCACCTTTTCAATGGCCTGTACGTATTCTATGGAACTTCCGTCTAAAATAGGAAATTCAGGCGCGTTTACTTCAATGAGACAATTGTCTATTCCCAGGGCGTAAAGCGAGGCAAGTCCGTGCTCAACGGTACTAACGGTGGCATTGTCAATACCCAAAACGGTTCCTCGTTTTGTGTTGACAACATTTTCGGCAAGCGCTTCAATAATGGGTTGATCTTCCAGATCGACACGTTTTATTTTATATCCAAAATCTACGGGAGCGGGGTTAAAAGTTATTTCTATCTTATAACCGGTATGAAGTCCTTGACCTTTTAGCGTAAAGCTGTCTTTTAATGTTTTCTGTTTCACCTTATTTCTGAATTAATTTAAATAGAGATAATCTGGCAAATATACAACCATTTGCCATTAAAAATGCTGATGTAGTGGTTCCTTTAGGTTTTTTTTAGTAAAAACCACGGATTATTCTTTGGAAAGTTGCTTTTTGAGCTCGTTAATCTCTTTTTCCAGCGCATTGATTTGACGATACATATCGGGGAGTTTCGGGATAATGATGCTTGATTTGAAGTAATTTTTGATTGGATAGGCAGGTGATCCCATAACTGCTGAGTTCTCAGCTGTATTACTTATTATACCCGATTGTGCACCGATCTGCGATTTGCTGCCGATGGTTATGTGTCCGCCAATTCCAACCTGACCCCCAAATACACAACTTTCTCCAATTTTTGTAGATC
This sequence comes from Bacteroidales bacterium UBA1035, assembly GCA_002316835.1. Taxonomy (GTDB): domain Bacteria; phylum Bacteroidota; class Bacteroidia; order Bacteroidales; family Dysgonomonadaceae; genus Petrimonas. Next base: position 23,276 of record DCEG01000021.1, read on the forward strand.
CTGCAACTCCAACCTGAGCGGCCATCACTGTATGCTGACCGATATCGCAGTTGTGCGCAATTTGTATCAAGTTGTCGAGTTTCACTCCTTTTCGGATAATGGTCGAACCCAGCACTGCCCTGTCGATGGTGGTGTTGGCCCCTACCTCCACATTCTCCTCCAACACAACGTTTCCGATTTGTTGAATTTTGTGATAGATCCCTTCTTGCTGGCTATAACCAAAACCGTCTGCGCCAATAACAACGCCTGAGTGCAGAATACAATTGTCACCTATTACGCAATTGTGGTAAATTTTCACTCCGGCATGAATGGTAACGTTATTTCCGATCTTTGCATTTTCACCGATATATGCCTGAGGATAAATTTTTACGTTTTCTCCGATCTTTACGTTTTCTCCGATATAGGCAAATGCCCCAACGTAAACATTATCGCCAAGCTTTGCTGTTGGAGAAACAAACGACATTTCTTCGATTCCTGTTTTTCTCGGATTTAAACTGTTCACCATATCCAACAAAGTTGCCAGTGCAGCGTAAGCATCGGGCACTTTTATAAGGGTTGCTGAAATAGGCTTGTCTGCAACGAAATCGTTATTTACCAAAACTATATCGGCTTTGGTTTCGTAAATATATTGAGTATATTTCGGGTTGGAAAGAAAAGCAATGGTTCGTGGTTTTCCCTCTTCAATTTTTGCAAAATTATCAACTTCTATGTCCGGATTTCCTATAATCTCTCCTTTTAGAAAGTCAGCAATTTGTTTTGCGGTAAACGTCATTTACTTCTTTTTAGTGAGTTTTAAAGTGCAAATTAACAAATAAAAATTTAACAGGCAAAGTTAAGAGCTCAGAAAATGTTTATAAGGGATAAATTTTGCAGAATAAAAATAAAAAATTACCTTTGCACTCACTTTTTCGGGATGTAGCTCAGTCCGGTTTAGAGTACTCGTCTGGGGGGCGAGTGGTCGCTAGTTCGAATCTAGTCATCCCGACTGAAATCAAGGTTCTGATTATCAACTGTAACAAGAAGATTATCAGAACTTTTTTTATTGATAAAATCATTCTGCAAATTTTAAATAAATAGAAATATTTAGGGTCATTATTGGTTATTATGTTATATTTGTCTGCAAATAATCTGCAAATGGCAACGTTAAGAATCTTTCGATATTATCATTAGACCGTTACGTTTCAAATTATGTCAATCAGCGGAGAAATACAATATATCCAATGAGTATATTTTTGTATCCGAAATAAATAATGAATCTTTAACTAAACTTGTACCTTTATCCTGTTGAAATCTGGAAGTGAAATTTAAAAATGAAATAATATATCTATTTATCAGTTCATTTTGAACTGTAGAATAGAATAATTTGCTCATTCAATTGTTAACTACGGATCAATCTTTGTTTGATCTTGCTTAGAGTCGTGTTTTATCGATTGCAAAAATAATTCACTGGGTTTCAAAAGTTTCACACCCAGGGAATACATGCAGAAATTCAGCACTTTCAGTTGGCAATAACGTTTTTTGAAAATACTTTTGCGTTTTTAGTATAAAACATCATATTTTTCACTTAATTTTGTTCAAGCAGCTGCCTAAAACAACTTAAATAACATGAATCAACTAACCGACAGAGCTTCCGGAAAAAAAACATTCTACATTTCCCTGATCATTTTAGCCGTTATGTATTTCGTTTTCGGCCTGGTATCGTGGGTAAATGCCATTCTTATTCCTTATTTCAGAATAGCATTGGAACTCACACATTTCCAATCTTATTTTGTAGCCTTCGCATTTTATATTGCCTATTTTGTTATGGCAATCCCATCAGGTTTACTCCTGAACAAAGTGGGTTACAAGCTGGGGATAATGTATGGATTTTCGTTTATGGCGTTGGGGGCGTTTATATTTATTCCTGCAGCCTTAACCAGACAATATTGGGTTTTTCTTGTTGGGTTATATTGTATCGGAACAGGGCTGGCTATTTTGCAAACCGCTGCCAACCCTTATGTTACCATTGTTGGTCCGATAGAAAGTGCAGCGCAACGAATGAGTATAATGGGCATTTTTAATAAATCTGCAGGGATTTTAGCCCCATTGATTTTTGCAGCTGTTGTTCTCAGAGCTACAGATACAGATATATTTAATTTATTGGAATCGGGAACTCTAACCGTGCTGGAAAAGAACGCTATGCTTGACGAATTGATTCGTAGGGTTATCGTGCCATATGCTATTCTTGCAGGTCTTTTGATTATAGTCGGTATAGCGATACGCTATTCGGTTTTACCGGAAGTGGAGCCGGAAGATAGTTCATCGGCTGAACAACAAACAAATCACCAAAAATCGAAGAAAATATTGCTGGATTATCCGTATCTTATTTTCGGTGCATTGGCCATATTTCTTCACGTGGGAACGCAGGTAATAGCTATTGATACAATAATAAACTATGCTGATTCAATGGGAATTAATTTGATAGATGCCCGGTTTTTCCCATCATACACACTGACCTGTACCATTATCGGATATATTTTAGGAATAATATTGATTCCGAAATTTATTTCTCAGAAAACCGCGCTCAGAATTTGTACAGTTTTAGGTTTGATCTTGTCCTTTGGTGTTATTTTTGCCGATCAAACCGTCACTCTTTTTGGACACACAGCCAATATATCAATATGGTTTTTAGCATCAATCGGGTTTCCAAATGCTTTAATTTATGCCGGAATTTGGCCCCTGTCTATACGGAATTTAGGAAAACTCACCAAAACCGGCTCTTCTTTGTTGATAATGGGTTTAAGCGGAAATGCTATTTTGCCCATTGTCTATGGGGCATTAGCCGAGGTCTATGGTTTAAGGCTCGGATACTGGGTATTGATCCCTTGTTTTGTTTATTTGGGTTGGTTCGCATTTTTAGGGCATAAAATAAATTACTGGAAACGAGAAACTGCATTACAAAATGGGTAAATTAATTATAACAAATGGCCGAATTATTCTTCCGGATTCGTATCTCGATGACCATGTGGTAATTTGCAATAACGGAGTTATTGAACGCGTATGCCTTAAAAGTGATTTCTCTTTTTCCGAAAGCGATGAAATCATTGATGCCAGAGGAAAATACGTATCGCCGGGGTTTATCGACATTCATACTCACGGTGGTGGTGGCCACGATTTTATGGATGGAACCATAGAAGCGTATCTGGGAGCAGCGGAAACTCATGCCCGGTACGGAACGACATTGTTGCTACCTACTACGCTGACAAGTACGTTCGATGAGTTGATGAAAACTTTTTCGGTGTACAGGGAAGCAGTAAAAAGGAATACAAAAGGTGCAAAATTCCTTGGCCTGCATTTAGAAGGGCCTTATTTTGCATACAATCAGCGCGGGGCGCAAGATCCTAAGTATCTCAGGAATCCCGAACCAAAAGAATACAACAAAATTCTTGCAGAATCGGACGATATCGTAAGATGGAGCCTGGCACCGGAACTTCCGGGTGCTTTTGATTTCGGAAAAATCCTGACATCTAAAAACATCCTTCCATCTATTGCACATAGCGATGCAATTTATGAAGAAGTGTTGGAGGCTTTTGAAGCGGGTTTTACACACAGTACACATCTTTACTCTGCTATGTCAACTATCACTCGAAAGAATGCTTTCAGGTATGCGGGTGTAATTGAAGCTGCTTATCTGATTGATGATATGACAGTTGAAATAATCGCTGATGGAGTTCATCTTCCAAAGTCCCTCTTGCAATTTGTTTATAAATTTAAAGGCCCTGATAAAACAGCTTTATGTACCGATTCTATGCGGGGAGCAGGAATGCCGGATGGAAAATCTATTTTAGGAAGTTTGGAAAAAGGACAAGAGGTAATTATCGAGGACGGAGTAGCAAAACTGCCAGATCGTACGGCTTTTGCCGGAAGTGTGGCAACCGCTGACAGGTTGGTGCGCACAATGATGAATCTGGCCAATGTGTCGTTGCTGGAAACCATCAAAATGATGACGTTGACTCCGGCAAAGATCATGAAGATCGATGCATCGAAAGGAAGCATTGCCGAAGGAAAAGATGCCGATATCACCATTTTTGATGAAAATATACAAGTATCACACACAATATCAGAAGGAAATGTCATTTTCAGAAGTTAAAGCAACCAATGCAGAATTCACAAAAGATAAATTAGTTGTGAAAGTCTATCCAATCCGAAAAATGATGGGGGAAGACGCTGCACGCGAAGTGTCGGAAGTTATCCGTAAATTATTGGATATTAAAGATGAAATCAACATGATTTTTGCTGCTGCGCCTTCGCAGAGCGACTTTATGAAAGCTCTGATTACAGACGGTTCGATTCCATGGCAACGTATCAACGCTTTTCATATGGATGAATACATCGGTTTGGAGGAAGAAGCTCCGCAAGGATTCGGTAATTTTCTGAAAGAACGTATTTTCGGAAAAGTTCCTTTTAAAAGTGTCCACTACATAAACGGACAATCTTCTGATGTTGAATCGGAATGTAGCCGATACTCGGAGTTGTTGGCGAAATATCCGGTGGATATTGTATGTCTGGGAATCGGGGAAAATGGACATATAGCGTTCAATGATCCCCCGGTAGCAAATTTTAATGATCCCAAACTAGTGAAGGTTGTGGAATTAGAACTTGCTTGTCGTCAACAACAGGTAAACGAAAAACTTTTTGACAGATTAAATCTGGTGCCAACACACGCCATAACGCTGACAATTTCTGCACTGTTGAAAGCCGATTATATGTTTTGCATGGTTCCGGCGTCCAATAAAGCCGAAGCGGTATATAGAACATTAAACGGCGATGTTAGCGAAGAATGTCCTGCAACTATTTTACGAACCAAAGAAAATGCCATTCTCTATCTCGACAAAGAGAGTGCATCACTTTTAAAATAAAAATGACCGATTATGAATACAAGAATTACTTTTTTGTTGATTTTTTTCCTGTTGACCGGGGTTTTCAACCTTGCTATGGGGCAAGTTAAAATTGGGATTATAGGTTTGGATACCTCTCATTCTACCGCTTTTACAAAATTTTTGAACGGAGAGGATAAGAAAGAAGAGTTTAAGGATTTTCGGATTGTAGCTGCATATCCTTATGGTTCCAAAACGATTAAATCGAGTTTCGACAGAATTCCAGGGTATACGAAACAAGTAGAAGAATTGGGTGTTGAGATTGTTCCGTCCATTGCCGAATTGCTGAAGAAAGTGGATTGTGTCTTGCTCGAAACGAACGATGGGAATCTGCATCTGGAGCAGGCAAACGAGGTTTTTAAATCGGGTAAAATCATGTTCATCGATAAGCCAATCGGCGCATCATTGGCCCAGACAATTGCCATTTTCGAGTTATCAAAAAAATACAATGTGCCTATTTTTACTTCATCGGCATTGCGGTTTGTTAAGCAAGCCCAAAAATTGCGCAATGGAGAATTAGGACGCGTAATCGGAGCCGATTGTTATTCTCCCGCCACCAGCGAACCTTCGCATCCCGATTTCGGATGGTATGGGATCCATGGGGTAGAAACATTGTTTACGGTAATGGGTACGGGTTGCGTATCAGTCAATCGTATGTCGGCGGACAGTACCGATGTTGTAGTGGGAAAGTGGGCTGATGGCCGGATTGGGACATTTCGTGGAATTCAGCAGGGAAAATCGGGTTACGGTGGTACGGCTTTTACAACCAGTGGCATTGTTCTGGTTGGTACATACGAAGGATACGAATCGCTTTTGAGTGAGATTCTCAATTTTTTCAGAACGCGCGTGGTACCGGTTTCTGAAAAAGAAACTATCGAGATTTTTACTTTCATGGAAGCATCGAACGAAAGCGGCCGAAAAGGCGGAAAAATTATTTCGATGAACGAGACTTACCGCAAAGGAGTAAAGGATGCCCAGAAATTGATCAGAAAATTGAGATAAGGATAATTTAAGTGTAGTACTTAAAGGAGAAAGAATTGTAAATGAAAGTGATTATTATAAATTTAATTGTATTCATCTTCCTTATGGGCTCTCAAAGTGTCCTTGGACAATCTTTTTACTAGTATTACACAAAGAAGAATGATAAATGGAGTAAAATAAAACCATATTTTACTCCGCCTCAAGAATTCAAAAATCAATACGGAGATTATCGTTCACCTCTCTTGTTTTACAATGGAGATTCAGTAAAAACAAAACATGATTGGCAAAAAAGACGACTGGAAATTAGGGAACATTGGATGAACATGCTGGGTAAGTGGCCTCCAATAATGAAAGATCAAAAACTGGAAATAATCGATACACAGCAACGCGAGAACTTTACTCAACATAAAGTTCGTTTTTACTGGACTCCCAACGAGCAAACCGAAGGTTATTTATTGATTCCCAATAAAGAAGGCAAAAAACCGGCAGTTATTACTGTTTTTTATGAACCTGAAACAGCCATCGGAATTGGCGAAAATCCTCGTCGTGATTTTGCTTATCAATTAACAAAACGTGGTTTCGTAACTCTTTCATTAGGTACAACTAAAACTACGAAAGACAGAACATTTTCGCTCTATTATCCGAATGTTGAAAATGGCTACATTGCAACCTTTATCGGCTCTTGCCTACGCTGCTGCCAATGCGTGGGAGGTATTGGCTGAAGTGGAAGATGTACATTCCTATGGTGGAAAGTGGGCAATGTTCGCCTCGTGTCTTTACGATAAATTTTTCTTGTGCGGTGTGGGTTGACCCGGCATCGTGTTTGATGAAACAAAAGGTCCCGCAATAAATTATTGGGAACCATGGTATTTAGGATATTATCCTCCGCCTTGGACAAATGCATGGAGCAAAACAGGAGCGAATTCTAAGGGTGCATATCCAGAATTGCGAAAAAGAGGATATGATTTACACGAACTTCACGCGCTTATGGCACCCCGCCCGTTTCTTGTTTCCGGAGGTTCGTCTGACCCGGTTGAAAGATGGATTCCGCTTTACCACTCAATTATAGTTAACAAATTGCTGGGTTTCAAAAATAGGGTTGCAATGACGAACAGACCTTTATACGACCCGAACCCGGAATCGAATGAGGTTATTTATAATTTTTTCGATTGGGCTTTGAAGAGTTAACTAATTTCTTTTTACAATTTCATTTCCCAACCCTTCTCGTACTCACGACTCCAAAGTTTGGATGCTGCTTTGTTTTTAAAAATATGTCCGTTTGCGGGATTAGTTTGTAACGTACTTTTTGTTCGTTGAGAGATATTCCCTAGCAGAGCCAGTGTTGTGCTAATTGCACCCACATTTATATCAGCATTTAGTGGTATACTTTTTCTAATTGCGTCAAGAAAATTCGAAAAATGGAAAGCATCTAATTTTTCAGACGGATTGCGGATGTCACCCTGAATAAATTTCAGATCGCTGGTAACTTCTTTTACCAACTGACTTTTCAAGTCATATATTTTATAATCGTTGCCACCTGCTATGACAACTGTGCCTTTTTCTCCATAAAATGCCGCTCCGGCTGTTGTATTTTCGATGGATTTACCGTTACAGCTTCTGCCTTCCCACGAAATCATTTTGTCGTTTCCGAATTTGAAGTTGATTACCTGTGTATCGGGGAATTGCCAGTCATCTTTATAGCAGAACCTTCCACCTGTGGAGTTTACTTCGGTGGGATAGAGGACACCCATTCCCCAACGAAGAACATCGATAAAATGCACGGCATTATTGCCTGATTCTCCTGTTCCCCAATCGTAAAACCAGTGCCAGTTATAATGAACAACGTTGTCCTTGTAATTACGAACACGGGGAGCGGGACCTTGCCATAATTCCCAATCCAACCATTCAGGAACAGGGATCACTTTACCTGTTCCGATAGAAGCACGATTATTCGTGTACCAAGCTTTTCCAAAATAAACGTTTCCGATTGCACCGTTCTGAACTTCCTTTATCGCATTCACTACATTCGGCCATGAACGACGCTGCATACCGGTTGCAGCAACCCGATTGTATTTTTTTACAGCTTCGATTAATATCTCGTTTTCTGCGGGATTGTGTCCTGTCGGTTTTTCCAGATAAACGTGTTTTCCTGCTTTCATTGCCATAAGCGCTGCGGGTGCGTGCCAATGCTCGGGAGTAGCAATAAGAACAGCGTCCATATCTTTTATTTCGAGCAAACGACGGATATCTTTTTCTCCCCTGGGAGTATTGCTGGCAATTTTACTTACATTAGCCATGCATTTTTCCATGGCACGTCTGTCTACGTCGCATACGTAGGCAACCTCACATCCGTCTTCCTTGGCGAAACCTTCTGCAAGAGCGTTTCCGCGTGCATTCACTCCAATGGCACCTACACGAATTTTATCGTTGGCCCCGATGATGTTTTTATAACTTTTGGCGCTGAAACCCGGTAAGGCACCGCCTATGGATACCAATGTTGTACCGATTGCGGTTTTTTTGATAAATTCACGTCTTGTTGTCATGATAATAATTTTCAGAAAAAACAGTAGAATCTTACAAAAATACAAAATTTATTCCGAATGTTTTTTCTATTTACGTTTGATTATCATCAAAAAACGCAAATTACTTTCGCTCCACGAATGTTCTCACTACCCCTTTATCTGGAGCGAGCATTGTCACGAGATAGCCTTTCTTTTGCAGTAAATCGATAAGAGGAGTAGGAGGGAACGAGGAAATAAACTCCATACAATCGCCGGCTTTTAGTTCATTGGCGAGTGCCAGTACTTGATCTTTCGGATGATCACCGGCTTCGATGATCGGACGGACATCTAATCTGTGTGTGACGATTTTATCGGGAGTTTTCTCCGAAAACGGGATGCGAATATCTTCACTATCGGGACAAAAATTGTCACCAAGCGGCGATTGCCCTGCTTCTTTTCTGAGTGCGTCAACCATTTCTACGATATTTACACCTCCCACTTTTGCCGCTTGTTGTAGCGAGGTTACTTTGGCTACCGTCCTTCTCAGAACGGGATTTTTTAAAGCGGCAAAAGCGGGAGAATGTTGTTTCAACAAGTCTTCAAGTTGCGGATACTCTTTCAGCAGTTCCGAAACTTTGGTGTCGGGAGTGATTTGCATCGTTTATTTCTTTTCGTACGAAAGCAAGCGCTGGTCACCTTCCAGTTTTCGCATCTGTGTAACGTCCTGCGTAACTTCAACAACACCGAGATATTCTCCTTCGGGACTGCGGACGGCTGAATATTCGATGTAAATAAACCGGTTTCCCATAAATTTTGACATCCAGAAAACAGCTTTGTTCTCTTTCCCACTTTTAAAGTCGGTAAGAATTTGTTCTACTATGTGCACGCTTCCGGGTGGGTGACACATGCGAACATCGCGTCCGATAATGGAACGGTTGCGTTCGAAAACCCGATTTGGACTGTGAGAGAAAAATCTCACCTTATCATTTTTATCCACAAACGTAATATCGATGGGCAAATGAATAAATAGTGCTTCTATTTCAGCCATATTAAATGCACCGGACGAAAGCCGGATGGCATCGGCAGAAACATATTCCTGCTTTTCAACTTTCACCCCTGCCGGTTTCCACTCATCTTCGGGATCGAAAAGACAGTAGCCGAATTCAGGCGTTTCCTGATAAATTTTGTACCATTCATCTTCTGTTAAAGTATCCATCGCCATGGGGAGGAGAATTTCTTCTTCTTTCATAATCATTCTGTCCAGCATCTCGACTGCGGGAGCCAATACAAGCTGAACGATTGATTTCATTTCTTCTGTGGTCGAAATAGGCGATTCCAATGCTTCGAAAGAGTTTTTCAACAGTTCTCTTATCTCGTCGTGTTTGCCCCACATCACCTTTGGTGGGCCGGTAATGAGATGTTTTTCCAAAAAAGGGAAAAGCAGATATTCTTTTCGCTTGTAATGCTTATCTATATCGGATAAGTTATTGAATATGGTTCTAAGTTGTAAAATATATCCCGGTAATTGCTTATCGTTGAGATCAGAAACTTTATTGAACAGATCATCAATTTTTATTACTTCGTTTTTTAACGCGATATTTTCTTGTTTGAACGTATCCACCGGATGTCCGGCCGGAATTGCTTTCGCTCCTTCCAAATCGATACTGCCATCGAGTACGGCAGTATGTAGATCGCAAAAATCAAGAATTTCTTCTTCGGTAAGTGCGTTGCTGTTGATAAGTTCCTGTTCAACTTCCACCACTTCGTTGTAAGGAATATTACGTAGTGCTTCGATAAGTCGCTGACGCAAGAATTCAGGACTTTCTCCTTCATGTAAACGAAGAAGCAGGTGTCGCAACAGTTCTTTCCGCTGCGATGAATTGTTAATTATTTCGCTCATAAATTATTGTTTTATCATTGTCAATACCATTTTAAACGGCTCAATGGCATGCAGCGCATGTGGATGATGGGCAGGCATTATAATGCAATCACCTTTTTTTAGGTGATGAGGATTGCCATCGATGCGGATTTCAGCTTCGCCATCCAGCATATGTACCATAGCATCGTAAGGTGATGTGTGTTCCGTCAGCCCCTGATCTTTATCGAAAGAAAACAACGTTACGTTTCCCGATTGCTTTTTCAACACTTGTTTACTGATAACGCCTCCGGAAGAATATTCGATTGAATCTTCCATAGAGAAAATTTTTGTAGGTTCAAAAGTTGCCATAATCGTTAGAGTTTTATTTATTTATTTATAGTCTGATATCTAATATCTGACATTTGATATCTGACATCTGAAATCTTTTAAATGCAAAGATACTATTTAGAACGAAACTAAATTGTAACTTAGGTTACAGTTTTGGATTTTAATGAAAAAAGTGAAAAAACCGATTTCCTCTTCGAAAACCGGTTTTTAAACTGTGATTTTTATTTCTAAGCACTTTAACGTTCCGTTTCTTTGTACTCCGGTGTTTCCAGGAGTAGTTTCATGTCTTCATCTACGCTTGTAATACCTGAAATTCCAAAATTATTTACCAGCACATTTACCACGTTGGGTGAAAGGAAAGCAGGAAGTGTGGGGCCTAAGTGAATATTTTTAACCCCCAAATAGAGCAGAGCCAACAGTACGATTACCGCTTTTTGTTCGTACCATGCAATGTTGTAGGCAATGGGTAGGTCGTTTAAATCGTCTAAATCAAAAGCTTCTTTGAGAGCGAGTGCAATTTTCACCAACGAATAACTGTCGTTGCATTGTCCGGCATCGAGTACGCGGGGTATTCCGTTGATATCGCCCAATTGTAATTTGTTGTAGCGATATTTAGCGCAACCTGCGGTTAAGATAACCGTGTCTTGTGGAAGTTTTTGCGCAAATTCTGTGTAATAATTTCTTCCGTTCATACGTCCGTCGCATCCGCCCATTACGAAGAACTTGCGGATAGCTCCCGATTTTACTGCCTCAATCACTTTGTCGGCAAGGGCAATCACCTGATTGTGTGCAAATCCACCCACTATTTCGCCCGTTTCAATTTCTTTGGGAGCAGCACATTTTTTGGCGTGTTCGATCATTGCCGAAAAATCTTTTGGTTTTCCGTCCTTTCGGTCTGCTATGTGTTTAAAACCCTCAAATCCCGATGCACCTGTGGTGTAAACTCTATCGGTATAAGTAGATGATTTGCGGGGCGGAACAATACAATTGGTCGTAAACAGGATAACTCCGTTGAAGTTTTCGAAATCTTCGGTCTGGTGCCACCACGAACTTCCGTAATTACCCACGAAGTGACTATATTTCTTGAATGCAGGATAATAGTTTGCCGGAAGCATTTCGCTGTGCGTATATACATCTACTCCTGTTCTTTCAGTTTGTTTCAGCAGTTCTTCCATGTCTTTTAAATCGTGTCCGCTGATTAAGATTCCCGGATTGTTACGAACGCCTAAATTCACTTTCGTAATTTCGGGATTCCCGTAACTCGTTGTGTTTGCTTTATCTAAAAGTGCCATCACTTGTACACCGTATTTTCCGGTTTCGAGAACCAATGCAGTCAGTTCTTCTGCCGAGAGCGAATCGTCTGTTGTAGCAACCAATGCGCGTTGCATAAAAGCGTAAATTTTGTTTTCTTCGTGTCCCAGATTTAACGCGTGTTCGGCATAAGCAGCCATTCCTTTCAGTCCGTAAATGGTTAGTTCGCGAAGCGAGCGGATATCCTCATTTTTAGTACTTAAAATTCCGACCTCAAAAGATTTTTCTGTCATTTCTGCTTCTGTTTCTCCCACCCAGCGGGAACCGTCAAAAGTGATTTCTTTTGTTTTTCCTCCCGCATTTTCGAGGCGTTCTTTTGCAGCATTCCGTATTTCGTAAGCCATCAATATGCGTGTGATAAAGCGGCGTTTATCGAAATTGGCATTTGTGATGGTCATGAACAGGCTGTCGGTAATAAATTTATTGATCTGCGGAATTTCTATTCCGAATTTTCGCAACGGAACGGTATAATGCGAAATTCCTTTGCACAGGAACAACAATAAGTCCTGTAGGTTGGCTACATCGGCGGTTTTTCCACAAACTCCTTTAACGGTACAGCCTTCGTTTTTTGCAGTTTCCTGACACTGATAACAAAACATTTTATCCATAATTCTTTTTTATTTTGATTGTTTAAAATTTAATGATACAAAGGTATTCTGAAGAATTATGAACTTTTGTAACCGAAGTTACAAGACACTTTTTTTATTTAAAATAAGAACGTTTTTGATTTTCTGTGAGGATTTAGCTAATTTTGGTCTCCAAAAAAGAATAGATGTATAATTCTAATATATCTCATTGTCCCCTGTTTATTGGTATCGACGATGAAGTGATTAAAGATTTTTTATCGAGAGCAGTATCAGAAATCCGAACCTTCCACAAGGGGGAACATGTCGTTCGCCAAGGAGACCCCATCACTTTTCTGAACTTGCTGGTTGAAGGAATCGTGCGTACCGAAATGATCACTGCCGAGGGAAATCTGGTGGAAATAGAGTTTATTGAAGCTGTTCGTCCGTTAGCTCCTGCGTTTATTTTTTCTGACCGGCACAGATTTCCTGTTGATGCTATTGCCATGGACAAATCTGTAGTTTGCATGATTCCGAAATCCATTTTTTTGAAAGAAATGATGATGAACGAAACATTGTTGAGAAACTTTTTGCGGCTTAATTCCAACATGACGGTTTTTTTGTCGGGAAAAGTGCAAATGCTTTCCATCAAAAGTCTTCGTGCAAAATTATCGTTATATATTCTTGAAAACACTACTTCCGACCAGAATAGTTTCTTTTTAAAACGTACCCAAACACAATTAGCCGAATATTTTGGTGTTCAGCGCCCGTCTTTGGCACGTACTATCGGTGAAATGATCAATGATGGTGTCATTTCGTTGTACAAAAGAGAACTGACAGTATTAAATAGAAAAAAATTAGAACACTATTAAAGTATTTTTTCCATATTTATTGGACGGATATTTGAAATTATCAGTTATATTTGCGGAGTTTAAAGAAAAAAGTTATACTTAAAAAATTATCTAAAAGTCATGAGTAATCACTTAACAAGAAGAAAATTTTTGAAGACGGCTGCTATGGGAGCCGTAGGCGTAGCCGTATTTCCACAATTCGTAACATCTTGTAAAAACAAGAAAGCCGAGACTCCTGTCGATGATGGAGTTATCCGATTGGGATTCATTGGATTAGGACAGCAAGCCATGTATCTTTTGAACGGATATATGGGGATAGAAGGAGTTGAAGTTGTTGCCGGATGCGATGTTTATGGTATCAAAAGAGAACGTTTTTTGAAACGTGTAAATGATTATTATGCAACTCAACAAAAAGCAGTAGCACTTGAGGTATACGAAAATTACAAAGATTTACTTGCACGTGAAGATATAGATGCAGTTGTAATAGCTACGCCTGATCACTGGCATGCATTTATCGCTATTGCAGCTTGTAACGCTAAGAAAAACGTATATCTTGAAAAACCGTTGACTTTCACCATTAAAGAAGGACAGGAGTTGGTAAAAGCTGTTCGTAGCAATGGCGTAATTTTAGGTGTTGGAAGTCAGCAGCGTTCTGACCCCAATTTCCAGCACGCTGTAAAAATGGTACAGGAAGGTAAGCTTGGGAAGATTACAAAAGTAAATGCATATGTAGGAGCACCTCCAAAGCCATATGACCTTCCGGAAGAACCTGTTCCTGCCGATTTGAACTGGCCGTTGTGGTTGGGTCCGTCTGCATTTGTTCATTACAACGCTCAGCTTAATCCTCCTATTTCACTCAATCCCGAACAAAACGAACAATTCTGGGGAGCATGGCGCTGGTACTCTGAATTAGGTGGTGGTTTTACTACCGATTGGGGTGCTCACATGTTCGATATTGCACAATGGGGTTTGGGTATGGATAACAGTGGCCCTGTGGAAATTATTCCTGCAGGGTATCAAGATACCAAATTCCTGACATACAAGTACTCCAATGGAGTGATAATGACCGAAGAACCGTTTGATGAAAAACTAACTAAAGGGGTTAAATTCACAGGCGAAACAGGTTGGATTGAAGTATCGAGAGGGCATTATGTGGCTTCGGACGATAGTTTGTTACCTCCCAAAGTTGAAGAAACAGAAGGTGCATATGAAACAAAAGTTCCACATTTGGAAAACTTTATTGCATCCGTAAAATCGAAAACCGATCCGGTTGTTCCGGTTGAAATTGGTCATCGTAGCTGTACAGTTTGCACGCTCGGAAATATCGCTTACGAAATGAAGCGCCCAATTAAATGGGATCCGGCTGCAGAAAAATTCGTAGATGATCCTGAAACCGATAAGAACTGGCTATTTAATAAGACATATACTGAAGG
>DCEG01000013.1:0-16781 GCA_002316835.1 Bacteroidales bacterium UBA1035
TGGATTTCTTTAAACCGGATTAAACCCACATTAGGGTCGCCGCACATACTGGAAATTCCCAGATCGATGTAACTGAAATTCATTTTCTTGTAGTGCTCATAGATATTCATGACCAGGAAGTCTATTATCCCCAACGATCTTTTTTCCATATCATCGCCTAAAAAAACACCCTGAACAATTTTATCGTGCCCCCTGTAAAAAATTCCTGCACCTATACCGCATCCCATATTGTCTTCTACCAAAAAGAAATCGACCGGAAATATTTCGTTCACTTTTAATAAATCATCGAGAGTCATGTGTATTTCCCGTTCCTGCTCGACGCGATTCCGTAATATCACTTCATATGCATCTTGCATGGATTTTTTGTCAGTAACAATGCTACAAGAGAGTTGATTTTTTATGGCTTTTCTGCAATTTTGTGCTACTGTGCCTTTTATCCATGTGCCGTCAAAATTTTTCAAGTTCACGCAATTCTGAATGTCAGGAGTTGCCATAGTGAATCCCATTCTAATAAATGCATTTACGAATTTTGCATTCATATTGTTCTGATAGATAGTTGGAGGCAAGGTGATATTCACGCGATTAAAACCTTGTTCCGTCACGAATACTTTTAAATTTGAAAGAAAATTAAATACAGTATCGTAAGGTAAATGCTCGTGCTGATAATGAAACCCGCCGAAAGGTGCGGAGAAAGGTGAGCAAAGAACGTTGTCTTTCGAACCCAAAATGAGGCCGATAGACATGTCGTTTTCTTCAATCAACCTGAAAATTTCTCCTGTTTTATTTTCTACAAGCTGAATAAAAGCTTCAGAAATAAACGGACTGTGATCGGTGTGAAAATACCCTCTGTATTGTTTTTTGGAAATGTCTACAAGCATTTTCTTAACGATATATTGTTATTTAACTGTCTCCTCTACTATAGAAAGTAGCTTATGCTCAAAAATACTGATGGTAAAATTATTCTCGTATTTTATTCTTCCGTCTCTTCCCATCTGCTTTCGCAATTGTGGATACCGCACCAGCAATTCCAACCTCTCTGCCAGCGCAATGACGTTACGTTGCGGAATCAGGAATCCGTTGATTCCGTCTTTTACCATTTCCGGTATTCCTCCTTCGAAGGTGGATATAACCGGCAAACTATGTCGCATTGCTTCCAAAATAACCAATGGAGAGCATTCATTAGGATGATAAGTAGGGAGCACAAAAACATCTGCCTGCTCATAGGCCAATTCTTTGAGTTTCCCAAACCGCTTTCCTCTATATTTCACATTCTCTGTTAATCCTTTTTGTTTAACGTGGGTGTTGAATTGTTTTTCAGTTATATCTCCTTCTCCTCCAATGAAATCGCATTTGAAATCGCATCCTTTTTCTTTCAGAATAGAACAAGCTTCAATTAAATCGAAAACTCCTTTCGTTGTCAATAGATTCGATAGGAAAAGTATTTTTAAAATCTTGCTCTCAGGTATCGACATAAGCTTTGTTTCCATCTGGTAATCCTTAATTCCATTGGGACAATAATAGACATTCCAGGGCAAAATATATTTTTCCACATCCAGATACAATTGCTCGGTTGGAAGAATTACGCTGGAATTTTTAAATATATACCGATATAAAAAACCGTTTATCTTCCTTTTCTGGTTATTTCTAATGCCTTTGTAATGAAGATGATATAATGTTTTTATTTGAAAAATACGTAATAATACCACCATTGCACAATCTTTGTAAAAAGCTATGCCGCTGACTGATAAGGTGTAATAGCAAAGATTAGGTTTACTGTAGATAAGTTTACCCAAAAGGTCGAACCAAATTATGATGAATCGAACAAACTTGGCAATGCTCGCTTTACCGGTTTCATTTACAGTTCGGGATAAGAGTAAATTAATATATCTGCTATGAAACGAATGATTGATTATCTGGCTTTCTTTAACAAGTTCACCCATAATGGATGAGTTTTGCATCGGAGGAGGCAAGTGAATCATAAAAAGAATATTTTTCGACTTTGTTGTTTTCATTGCTGCCTTTCGTATAAATCTGAATAGAAATTTATCATCTTGTACCTTCGTAATTTTTTACTTATGCCAGTTTTTTCCATTCTTTCCTGAAATCATCCCTAAAGTCTTCAATTAATGGAGGTTTATTTGTTAAACTAACATCATCAACCACTTTCATCTTTTCCATAAACGAGTTTAATTTTTGTACGGTATCTTCTTTGTCCGAGGGATCGAATATCAATCCATTTTCAGTGTTGATTAAGCAGGTGGCTCCTGCTAATCGCGAACACAAAACGGGTAGTCCAAAGATTAATGCTTCGTTAACCACTGCCCCAAAAGGTTCAAATAAACTTGGCAGCACAAATCCCGACGCACTCGTATACCAGCCATAGAGTTCCTGCGCTTGGTATTTTCCGGGAAATAGTACCTTGTCTTCAATGTTTTTTTCCTTAATGATTGTATTTAACGCTTCTTTTTCGGCTCCTTCGCCAACAAGCACCAGTCTGGTGTCGACTCTCTCTTGTAGAATGGAAGAGATGTTGTTTAAAAAAAGAGGCAAAGCTTTCGCGGGTACAAAACGTCCGACAAACAACAAAATCTTTTTTCCTCTGAGGTTGTGTTTCTCCACATGATTTTGCGCGTAAGCCTCCACTCTGTCAGGCTCTTTTCTCAGCCTTTCCGTTAGTTGTACTATGGGAGAAACAATAATTTGTTGTTCGTCGAGACTGAATTTGTATCGATAAAAACGGGCAACCTCGTGAGACATCACCACCAGAAAATCCACTCTTTTCACTGTTCGGTTTCGTACAAGCTCACGGGCTTTGGACTGCACGTTGTGACACATATCCATGCTGTCGTCGACCATGGTGCCTATTTGTTGATGAATGAGTCCTAACGATCTTAATAGAAGGAGGTATTGTGTAGCGAGCGAATATTCATAGCTCATGATGATATCGGGTTTCGCTTGCCTTACTTTTTTGTATATCCCAAAACGGAATACCCTATCTCCGTATTTTATGCCGCGAAGAAAATAGGAAAAGCGAAAGTTGCACTGCTCTTCCAATATTTTCTGGTTTATTTTAAGGCCCTGCATGCTGTCATAAAGATACACTACCTCCAAATCGAATAACTCGTTGAGCAAGTTGAATTGATCAATCCTGTAAGTCGCCAACACCTGATGAAATATCAACATTTTCTTTTTAGGCATAATTTTTTTTCTTTTCAATTGGATAGTTATTAGCCATAACCTCGGTTTTTTTGAATCGATCCCAAAAAAACGGAAAAAAAGTTTTCATCCACAACATAAAAAATGAGTATGGGACGAACAGGGGGAAATGCCGCTTTAAGTAATACATGTATTCTCTGTAGGCCAGTCCCTTGTGACTTTTCAGGTAAGCCACGCGCTCCTTTAACGGCACATCTCCTTTCTTCCAGTTTTTTCCGTGATCATTGGTGCATGTTCCACATACAGAGGGAGCCAGGTAAACAGGAATATTTTTTTTGTAAGCCCGTAAAGAATAGTCATAATCGGCTATGCCGTGTATGTACTTATCATCAAAAATGCCAACCGCGTCCACCACATTTTTACTAATCCACAGAATGTTTGCATTGGTAATTTCACATTCCTGCGGAAACTCCCGCGGCGATAACAGTTGACTTTTCATGACAATGTGATTCGCTTTTATTTTAGAGCCTCCGTACGACACTATGCCTGTTGTTTCGTCGACTGTCGCACCGGAATAAATCCCCTTTTTCCCTCTTTTTTGGAGAGAATGTTCTTCTGTTTTCATTAGGTTCAGCAAAAAATCGGAATTTAACATCACATCGTCGTTAAGTAACAGAAAAGCATCGTATGAGCATTCTCTCATAGCAGATTCCCACGCCATGCGCATTCCTCCCGCCCAGAACAAGTTGCCGCTTCCCTGTATGAGAGTTATTTGCGGGTATAGTTTTTTTAACGCTTCTCCCGTTCCATCGGTAGAGCCGTCATCGGTCAAAAATATGTCGAATGTATATTCCGAAGGAAATACTGCCCGGTAAAACGATGCCAAGCAATCGAGCGTTTTAGCTTTTCTGTTGTGGCACGTCAGTAGAACGGCCACTCGCTGATTTTTCATTATTTTTCCTTTTTTTAATAAGATAATTTTGAAAACGTACATACCGGGCATCAAAAATGCCGCGTACCCAAAAGGCAACTTCATTATTCGTCATATGCCGAAATGAGTGCGAGAAGCACAATCCTATCATGATCATCAGCATAAAGTAGTTGAGAGAGAAATTATTGACATCTTCCACCCACGAAAATAGCCAACGGAAAGCAACATAAATTCCCAACATTTTTGCATAAATGTTCTTTGATCTATTTACGGCGAGAAACGAAGCTTGAAAAAAAAGAATCGAATAAAGAATTGTACCCACAACGCCAGTCCAGGTAAATACGTTAGCCAACCCTATTTCGTTCTCCAATCTTTCGTATCTTCCCGTTATGGCAAAATTTCGCGCACCAAACCAATCCGTATCATTTCCGCGTGCCGGTGTCCGGCCGAATAACCAATAATTGTTATCAATAGCCGAGTTTAGTACCTCTTCATAGATAAATGTCCTTGTGTCGGCCATTATGTTTTCCTCAACTTTGTTGCCTTGCATGTCGGTACCCGTCGCGGTGTAGTCCCCTTTAACGTAGTCGTCTGTCTTGAAGATATTGAATGTTCCGGTAACCCCCAGCACAAACAGCGTTACCGGTATGATAAATAATGCCAGGCGGACGGCTTCAAGAAGTTTAACCGAAATCAATTCCCGAGTATAATACACGCCCAGAATTAAGATCGGAACACCAAATTTTAACACGTTGCTGCGCGCGCCCAAGTCGGCCAAAAATACAACAGCCGTACATACTAACAGGATGATTCTCTGCCGTTTGGTCAATGCGGGCAAAAACAACAATAAAAAACTTACCGGAATCAGGTAAAATCCATACGCGTCGGTTCTTATTATGACGGCAAACAGCAGGAAGAGGGGCAGGGCATATTTGACGTAAAACACAAGCAACGATTGCACGATTACCTTATTGGTCGCTGAATATGCCACAATCGGCAACATGAGCGTCATTGTGTTGCCAATTAACGCTTTCCAATCCCAGTATATTTCTGCCACAAACATTCCTCTGACGATACAGATCGCGTTCCAAATAAGATAAATCCAAATAATACGCATTTTATTTTCGTTAATCTTGTCGAAAAAAAAGTATTTTGATAAGAGGAACAATATCAAAATAATGGCGGAAATTCCCCACCATAAGGTTGTGTTATTCATAGCCGAAGCCAATGGAACACCGCCTTTGATATAAATCACAACCGAGTAGATCGTTATCAGAAAAATGGTAACGGGTATTGTCTGTCGTACTATTTGTTTATTGACTGTACTACTCATCTGAGTTGAATTTTTATGCAAAACGCTTATTAAGAATGTCTTTGTATATGCTAATCTGTTCTTTAATGGCTTTGTCGTTCCGTTTGTCTTGTTTGCTTCTGTACGCCTCGTCAGACAGTTTCACGGCTATTGTGTCGTTCTCCAAAATTTTTTTTATTTCAGAAGCGCACATGTTGGCACTGCCCGGTTGAAAAAAGGATATCGATTCGCGGTGTTTCCCAAGTTCCGGCATTGCTCCTGCGAAAGAAGCAACCGTGGGAACGCCTACGAACATTGATTCTTCCGCGGCCAAACTGTATGACTCTACAAATGAGGGCACAACGGTTACATGAGCGGAACGCAGTTCGTTGACTATTTCAGGAGCGGTTAACGAACCAAGCCAGTTTACGTGTCCTGTCAACCCTTTTTTCTTTATCTTCTTAAATATAAACCGGGTGTAGCCATCGCGTCGAAGACCATAATCGAGACTGGATGCGATATTCAGATGGATATCCGGAAAATCTTTCACCAGAAGCTCAACAGCGTCAATTAATACATGCAATCCCTTGTAGGACACCAATGAAGATGTTGATGTAAATAACCGGTTGCGTGTACAGGTATCAATATCCCACTTTTTAGCAACGATGAATTCATCACGCAACGACATTACAGTGTTGTACTTCACTGCTTTTCTGTTTATCCTTTCAACCGTTATTCTCACCCATTCTGATTGTGTATTGATATAATTGTGTTTTGCAATCATCTCTTTCTCAAAATTTCCCCAATTTTTGAATGATATTTTCCGGCCAAAAATGGAGGTCAGTGGTTTTAAGATATCTTTTATGTAAATGGATGAGCATAAGTCCATCGCAGATAATCCCGAATAAAAATAGTTGCTGATTTCAAATTTTAATCCTTGTATCTCGAGCAGTGTTGTGCCTTTGACAATATCCCGTGCGGTAAGCAGTCCCCAGTGCGCTTCAGTACCCCACACATGAATGATATCGGGCTGAATTTCTGCAACAATGTTTTGAATGGCCTGCACTGTTTTTTTAGGTGGAAGCCCTTTCCTGTTTAATTTCGACTTTGGAAATACCCATTGATTAATGGATAAATATTCATCTCTTGCGGTTTGTTTAACGTTGCCTTGAGTGATATTGTACAGTTCTATTTCACCGGATTCGATGAGGCCCTTAGACATTGAATGCAGCCATGAGCCTGTTTCTCTGGTTTTTTGCCCCGTAAAACGATCACTGCAAAACCACAATATTTTTATCTTCCCGTTCATTTTTAAATTGTCGTCAATAGTTTTTCACACCGTTGAGTTTCAGATACCAGTAAAAAAGGCTGAATTTGCGCAAAACCGAATCGCCCCTCACTCCCCAAAATCCTTTATACTTGAACCTCAACCAATTCTCGTAGTAAACGGACAAGTCGAGCGGATTGAATATGTTCAGATTTTTTTTCCGGTATTTTTTGAAAATTTGGAGCGCTTCTTTTTCTCTTCTTTCGTTAATTGAATCGTTACGTGATATAGAGTTCGGGTGGATTCTATACTTTACCGTAGGTTTATTCAAGTAATGGATTTTAATGTTTTTACCAATAATATTGAAAATCACTGTGGTATCTTCAAAAATTTTGAATTCTTCATCGCAGAATCCAACCAAATGCATCAATTCGCGTTTATAGAAAAAAGTGGGTGTGTTTAAAAATTCCGGCCATCGCGCATAAGATTTCAATTGTTCTTTGGTTGATTTTCTTTTGGTAAGAAACGCCAAACTTTCATTTGTCGTGTTTTCTTTTGTTATCACTCCGTTTTCGTCCATCTCTTGCATTTCGGACACGATGAAAGAGGCTTCGGGAAAACGTCGCGCGTAGTCTAAATTGTCGGCAATACAATTCTCCATTAAAGCATCGTCTCCGGCTATTAACTTGATCCACTCCCCATCGGTTGCCAGTAACCCGCGGTTGCAATTTGCCGATATTCCCGTGTTTTGAGGTACGGTAATTATTTTTACATCGGAAAAACGTTCCCGGTTTTTGTCTATCCAGTCCGAAAAAACCTGAACCGTATTATCCTTAGATGCGTCATCAGTCACTATTAGCTGAATGTTTTCCCACGTTTGAGCTTTTATGCTTTCCAACGTTTCCAATATGTATTTCGAACTATTATACGTTATAATAATTACGGATACCAAGGGTGAATTTTCTTTTTGCATATATTGTTATCTGTTTCTGATTTTCTGAATAAAACCTTGAATGATCTCTTTTAATCCTATCCTGTTCTCTAACTCCACATACGAATACCAACCGGAAACGATGATGAGTAATACTCCGATAATGTATGTGTAAGGCTCATCCATAAGGTTTACTATTGCAAAACTCGTGACCGCCAGGGAAAACTGGATAATGAAAATTTTTAAAAAAGATGAGGTGAAAGAGAATTGATATTTTATTTTTGCAATAAAATACACCTGGATGAGATAAATTAAATAGACAATAAGGAATGAAACACCTAATCCCGTTAATCCGCCAAAATGATACCCTAATAAACTAAAACCCAACGTATATGTGTTTCCTGCCAATTCATTCCAGAAGAAGAGTTTACTGGCTCCTTTAGCCAAAAAAACAAATGCGATTGCCCAGCTTACAGCCTTGAAAAATATACCCAGGGATGCCCAATATATCATTCCGGTAATAGCTAAAAATTGAGTCGAGTATAAAAGGATAACAGCCCAGTTGATGAATACAAGAAAACCGATCAATACCGGCGCTAATATCAGCAAAGCGATTTCGGATTGCTGGTTGATGCTTTGGTTGCATTCTTCATTGCTGTTCGCCACTGCCGATAACCGGGGATAATAATCAGTAGCCATCGCTGTGAAAATCATTCCCACATACGTGTTGATAATTGTGAATCCGGCATTGTATAACCCCACGTCTGCCACGTTTCCTGTGCGATTTATGAAAATTCGAAGCAGATAAGCCACGACAATCGATATCAATCCGCTTAAACTGATCATAAAACCCATTACCAACATACTTTTGCCTTCTACCATGATGGCCTCGTTGGTAAGTGTTGTTTTTTTAATTTTTATCTTTTTCGCAAAGTACCACGAGAAAAACAACGTGATTATAGCTGTGATAATAATTACCGGTACAATTCCCTGAACTCCAAACTTGTAATAAAGCGGTATTGTAACTATTAATCCGGCAACACTGCCGTAAACATTGGCTTTTGCCAAATCTTGTAACCTGCGAAGTCCTTGCAAAAACACCAATTCTCCCGTACTTAGTTGATTGAGGAGCAACGTAATTGAAATCCAGATAAATGCTCCTGTATATTCTCTATTTCCGAAAGTGAATTGACTTAACCAAGGTGAAAACAGGAGCGTTATAACTGCTCCCAGTATGCCGGTTATCCACATTAATCGTCTCATAACTGAAATGACTTTTGAAATCCTTTGTTCGTCTTCAGTTGCGTTGGCTTCAGATATATTTTTGATCGCGCTGGTGCCCAGCCCGAAATTGGTGAGGCCGGCCACTAACCCGGTTGTCGAAGTAAGTAATCCCACTATACCCATGCCGGACGGTCCGAGCAGTATCGCCACAAATTTTGAGCGTACCACCGAAATTATTATCTGAAAGACCTGGACTCCTCCAAAGAGAGAAGTTGCTTTCATTATTTGCCGGTATGATGCCTGTTGTTTGTTCATTGCTATTTGTTCAAATCGTTCTGTCGAAAAGAGTTCACGGTTTTCACTACTGTCTCGGCCTCTTCGTCTGTTATTACCTGGCTTATGGGCAGGCTCAACACTTCGTTATGAATTTTCTCGGTTACCGGCAAGCTAAGCTTATTCCAATCCCGATAGGCTTTTTGTTTATGCGGGGGGACCGGATAGTGGATGAGCGCCTGAACACCGTTGTTGTTGAGGTATTGGAGCAAATTATCGCGATGGGCGGAACGAATAACAAACAGGTGAAACACGTGCGACTCCCAATCTTGTACTTTCGGTAGGATAACCTCCGGATTATGTATCCGGGTTAAAAAATAACGCGCGATATCTTTTCGCCGTTGATTGTCTTCGTCTAAATAGTTGAGTTTTACATCCAAAATAGCAGCCTGAATTTCATCTAACCTGCTGTTCAATCCCTGATAGTCAAATACGTATTTAACGTTTGACCCATAATTGGCCAATGCTCTTACTGTTTCTGCCAATTCTTTATTGTTGGTGGTAATTGCTCCGCCATCACCAAACGCTCCCAGATTCTTACCGGGGTAAAAACTGTGCCCTGAAGCATCTCCTAAAGAGCCGGTGATTTTTCCATTAAATTTGCATCCGGTTGCCTGGGCGTTATCTTCGATAAGTTTTAAACCGTGTCTTTTGCATATTTCGCCAATTTTATCCGTGTAGGCGCATTGTCCGTAGAGGTGAACGATCATGATAGCCTTTGTTTTGGGCGAAATGGCTTCTTCAATTTTGGTGTCGTCAATCTGATAAGAATTAATATCGGGTTCAACCAATACCGGAATTAACCTGTTATCGGTAATAGCGAGGATGGATGCGATAAAAGTATTGGCCGGAACAATAACTTCATCTCCTTCCTGCATAATGCCCAATTCGATATAGGCTTTGAGAATTATCCTTAAAGCGTCCAACCCATTCGCAACTCCAATACAATAATTCGTGCCGATAAAGTGGGCATAGTTCTTTTCGAACCGGTTGGTTTCTTCACCCAAAAGATACCAGCCCGAGTCGATCACACGAGATGCTGCCCGATGAATTTCGTCGGAATATTTTTGTGTAATTTTTTGAATTTCAAGAAATTTAATCATTTGTGTCTGATTTTAAAATGTGTTCAACACCGTTTTTGTCCCTTTTATTCATATCCAGTAAAATGCCTTCCTCGGTTATGTATCCTTTTTGAGTTGCCGGATTTCCATACCAGAATGTGTAATCGGGAATGTCTTTTGTTACCAAACTTCCCGCACCGATGAAAGAATACTCCCCAATCACAAGTCCCGGGAGTATGGTTGCATTCGCTCCGATGGATGCCCCTTTTTTCACTAACGTGGGTTTGAATTTGGTGGTATCGTGAGCTTTCGATCTCGGAATCAATTCATTGGTGAATGTTGCATTGGGGCCGATAAACACATTGTCTTCAATGGTTATTCCATCCCACAACTGCACGCCGCTTTTAATGGTTACATTGTTTCCGATGACTACATCGTTTTCTATGAATACATGCGCACAAATATTACAGTTATTCCCAACTTGGGCGTCGGGCAAGATTACGCAAAACTGCCAGATAGTTGTGTCCTCACCTATTCTTTGGGAAAGAACATCCGTTCGTGGATGTATATATGTCATTTTTTATATTCTTTAAATTCGTTGTAATCTCTTATATAATCATCCGCATAATATTCCGTCGATGCTAACACCAAGCATACAGAACCGGAAGAAAAATTGTCTAATTCTCTCCAAATACCGGGAACAACAAGTAATCCGCGGTATGGACGGTTTATGGTGAACGTTCTTTTCAACTCGCCATCGTCTAATGTTACATCAAAACTACCGCTGGCTGCCACAATAAACTGCTGAAGTTCTTTGTGAGCATGGCCGCCCCGTGACTCTCCACCGGGAACATCGTAGAGATAGTACACCCGTTTCACGTTGAAAGGAACTGTTTTGCCATTTTCAACTACGCTTAAATTCCCTTTCTCGTGATGGTGTTTGTCAATTTCTATCATGGAACAATCATATATGTTCGTCTTTTTCATTTACCGCTTTTTTAAATTGTTCGTAGTCGTATATATAATCTGAAACATCGAATTTGATCGATGCCAAAATGAGCGCCAAGGAGTTTGTCGAGAAATTCAGCATTTGCCTCCATACCCCTTTAGGAACATATAACCCGTAATATGAGCGGTTTAGAGAATATGTTTTCAGTTCCTCTCCATTGTCAAGTATCACATCGAAACTTCCCGAAAGAGCAACAATAAATTCCTGATTCCGTTTGTATGCATGGCCGCCTCTGACTTCTCCGCCGGGTACATCGTATATCCAATACGTCCGTTTTATTTTAAAAGGGATGTTCTTGATTTCTTCAATTACGGATAGGTTTCCCCTTCTGTCCAAATTTTTAGGAAGGTCTATTATTTTTGCACCATTGAGTTTCATTTTCATCAGTTTTTTTTATAAACGTTCAATCGAATTATATATTGATGTTGCTATCCATCAACAAGTATGATCACGCATACCCGTAACCGTATTTTTTCCCATATCCATAGCGGTAGGCGATAGCATTTAAATCCACGGAGTTCAGTATAAAGTACATTCTGGTAAGTTTCTTTTCCTTATAATACATTGTTGCATCTTCAATATATTTTTTGGGTGTATAGTCTGCCCGAACCACATAAAGGGTCACATCTGTTAAACGGTTTAATAAAAAACTATCAGAAACTACACCAATGGGTGCGGTATCTATGATTATATAATCGAAATCATCTCGTACATCTTTTACTAATTCATCTAATAATGACTTAGCTAACAGCTCGTTGGGATTCGGTGGGATTGCGCCTGCCGTAATAACCGATAAATTTGGATGAACTCCGGAAGGTTTTATAAGTTCTTCTTTTTTAAGATTTCCAGACAAATACAAGGTAATTCCGCTTTTGTTGTCTAACCCAAGGTATTCGGATAATTTTGGTTTTCGTATATCCAATTCAATGATTAAGACTTTTTTATCTAACAGAACCAAGCTCATTGCCATGTTGATGGTTATGAATGTTTTTCCATCGCCGCTTATGCTTGAGAGCATATTGATAACCTTTTTTTCTTTACTATCGATGACAAATAACAGATTAGCCCTTAGCAGTCTCATCATTTCACTGAAATTGTCGTTGCTGTTTTCTTTAATCACAACATATTCAGTATGAGAAATTTCAGGAATTTCCCCGAGAACCGGTACCGAGGTTAACTCCTCAAGTTCTTCCTTGGTGCTGATTTGATAACGCAATAAATCTTTTATCTTTATTCCAATAATGGGTAAAGCTAACCCCATAGCCAGAAATATTAATCCAACTATCATTTTGTTGGGCGAGACAACACCCATAATACGAATGTTATCTATCAATTTAGAACTGGGCGCTACCGAAGCCATATTCATATATTTTTCTTCTTTTTTCTGAAGCAGATACAAGAACAATTCTTCTTTGATGTTTTGCTGGCGTTTTATATCTGAATAGACCCGTTCTTGGCGAGGTATAGCTCTTATTCGCGCGTTATTCTGGTAGTACATGGCAGAAATATCGCGTTGTTGAATTTCAAGATTACTTTTTTCGTTTTGCAGGCCTGATCTCACGGAGCTGAAAGTGGATTCTATCCGGTTATTCAACTCAATCATCGATTGATTGCTGCTCGAAGCAATGCGTGAGAGCTTGTTCCGTTCCAGGACCAAGTCATTATACGCGTTGATTTGAGCAGCCAATACATCGCTATTTATTCCGGAGTTAGCAGGAATAAGTTGATCGTGGTTGTTTTTTCCCTGAACATAATTATTGAGGTTGGAAACAATCGCGTACTGAGTTTCTACTTCTGTTTTCATTTGTCCCACATTGGCCATTTGCGTATTGTAAACACTGGCTTGTGAAGCAATATCGGTTAGCCCTTGCGATTGCTTGTAGTTTTGCACCTGAGTTTCTACAGAACTAAGCTCAGCACTGAGTTTCGCAAGATGCTCATCAATAACTTGGGACGTTTTATCGGCAAGTTCTATTTGATCCCTTATACCTTCTTCGTTGTAAGTTTCTATGTATTCTTTTAAGAAATCTCCACCCAACGTTCCGTGCGGACATGTCAAAGAGAGGTTCGCTACCGCGGATGTTTTGGAGGTTAACTCTATTTCCAGTGCGTTCAAATATTGACCGGCCACGTTTTTCGGATGATTTATTTCCACTCTCATCAGCATATCCTTGGTTGGACGCGTTTTTCCCTTTTGTATCTGTAAACTGCCAAACGGAAAACTGACAATACTATCTGATGGAGTTGCTTTCGCGTTGTACGTGTTCCCATTATAGGAACCGGAAAATTCGTAATTTCCGTTGGGTTGGACGAGCACATCGAAAACGATACTTCTCTGTAAATGATCCAGAAGATTTTCAGGAAAACTGATAAGTGCCGGAATCTCATCTCCGTATAAAACTCTCAATTTCCGTTTGGGAAAATCCGTAAATAGCGCGTCCAATCTTGTAATCCTAACGGCATCAAATGGTTTTATTTCGGTATAAGTTGTGTAAATTCCGAGCTTTCTGACAACGTTCTCAACAATCAAGGATTTTTTTAAAATTTCAATCTCATTATCCACGTTATTTCGCTGAGTTATCACCCCCATCCCTCTAAACACATTTATTTCTGAAGCTCCGCCACCTTTTACATCATCTTTAAACAAAATGGCAGTTTCCACTTTATATTGTGGTAAAGCGTAAAACAGATAGAGTGCTGCCATGGCAATACAAATCAATAAGGAAATCAAAAACCATTTCCAGTGAGAAAGATATTTCATGAGTATGCCTACAACGTCAATGGGTTTTTCGGCCAGTATGCTATAGTCTTCTTCAACTTCGGAGTAATTATTCATTGTTTTTATTGTATTTGTAGAGTTATCTCAAATGATTTTAATTATCGGGTAATGCTGTAAATGGTGGCCGCCATTGTAGCCAATGAAATTAAAACGGATAAGGTTGATATTCGATAAGTTTCCGCAGCGCCATACTTGGAAGAATTGGCTCTTGACTGATTAGGCTCTACATATAGCACATCGTTTTGCTCGAGAAAATAAGCGGGAGAATTAAAAATACTTCTATCGTTGAGATTTAACGTATAAATTATTCTTTCACCGTTCACATCTTCGCGGAGAACTTTCACGTTGTCACGTCTTCCGTATATGGTCATATCGCCTGCCAATGCCAGTCCTTCAAAAATGGTCATTCGTTCGTTGGTTGTCTCAAATTTTCCCGGACGGAATACTTCGCCTAATACGTTTATGGAATAATTTAAAATGCGAATCGTTATTATAGGCATTTCCTGAGTAAAGTGTGGTTTCAACTTTTCCTCAATAAATAACTCCAGTTCTTTTGTACTCAATCCTTTCACTTGTAATGTCCCTAAAATTGGAAAAGAGATGCTGCCTTCTTTATCAACCAGGTAACTCTGAAGGGAGGGTTGTGAATAAAGAGAATTGATAAGCTCAAGTGTTTGAGGCGTAAAAAGATTGTAACGCCTGGAGGCTTCAGGCTCACTGCTTACCACGCTTATTGAAAGTATATCTTTAGGTTTAATACGCGCGTCATACGTTGTCTCGTTTATCCTGTTGATCTCTTTATCAAAATGAGGGAAATAGGCAATATTCTGGACCGGAGAACAGGAAACAATCAATCCTGCCAGTAGAACAAATAGGAAAATGTTTTTTTTCATAGAGTTACGCGTTGAAAATTTTATTGATCATTCATTGATAATGTATGCTCCAAATTAATAGTAGAGCTGCAGAGAGAATCGATCAACATTAATTAATTTGATTATAAGCTGTGATCGCAGATGGATTTTAAAATAAACATACGGTAGCAAAAATAGGGTGTAATGAAACCGGATTGTTAGGACTAAATGAACATTTTTTTGTATTTTCGGATTGATTTTATTGTTAAATTATGACTGGGCAAGCATATGGAATATACAATCTATTAAAGATGAGATATATATTTTAAAAAAGTTTTTATACAAAAAACAAGTAAAAAAATAGAGGAACCGTAGATAAGAATTTCCGGCTCTAAATCTATATAATTAATTAACTCATTGATAATAAACAATATGATAATTTTCTCTTTAAGATGATAATTTTTCATTGATTCTCTTGATGGTACTTTTTTTAGCTAATTTAGTTAAATACAGAGACAAATAAATGCTATTATTGTCCTAATCGATAAAAATTACAGCTACAAAATTTTACTTTTTGCGATAAGGTATAATGTTGAAAAAGTGTCGATAACAAGAAGTGTAAAAATAACCTTTTTAGACCAGTTCTAAATAAATAAAAAAAATTGTAGAAAACGTACATCGTTAATAAACAGCAACTATATTAAAATCCAATTAAATAATGTTATTTGCCTGAAATTTAACATTATAATAAAGAAATAGTGCGTAATTTTGTGGTCGTGATAAGTACCCGAAATAATTTCTTTATGCCGAATCTTTTTATTCCGATTCTAAACTACGAAGAATACATCTTTCGTACATTTTAAAGATAAAATAAGGTGTTTAAAGCAATGAATGAAGTATAATTAAAAAGTATTCAATGAAAAAAAGTAAAAAAGTTTTAATGCTGAGTGTATTTTTTTTGTTTTTTGTTGTTCATTTATTTTACGGACAAGGTTCCAAATATACCGGAGAATATATAAAATCACCGGCGATACAACATGCACATAAAAATAATATTGTCATCGAAGGGTTGGAATTTACAAACTCAAACCCTTCTCTGTTCGGGGGGCGCGCCATCTCGCTTTGGAAATGCGAAAACGTGATCATCCGGAATTGTAAGTTTACAAACGTGGCTTGGGAAGCTGCTATTCTCGTGGAAAACGGCTTAAATGTTACCATTACCGATTGTGTGTTTGAAAACGTTTATCAAGCGCTCAGGGTCGAAAAAAGCAGGGGAAACGTTAAATTTGAGAACAACGAGGTCAAAAATTTAGTAAAAGGGTTGCATAATGGTAATGGCGGCGGCGGAGTACAAATTGCTGAATCCAATGGCCCGGGATATAGTGTAAGCTCCAATGTCTTTGAGAATCTTCCTGGAAATACTCACACGATAGATGTTATAGGGGTGTATCACTCAAACGGAACGCCGGACAGCCCGATCATGATCAAGGGCAACTGGATAAGAGGCGGCGGCCCCCTGCTGAATAGCGGCGGAATTATTCTTGGAGATGTTGGTGGCAGCTACCAGATCGCGGAAGACAATATTTTGGTAGATCCGGGACAATACGGAATCCAGATTGCCGGAGGCCACAACATGACGCTTAGAAACAATAAGGTGTATGCTAAACAGCAACCCTTCACAAACGTGGGTTTAGTCCTTGCTAATTGGACGCAAGATCAGTTAGGGGCCTCCTACAATATTGTGGTGGAAAACAACGCTATCAACTGGATCAGTAGCTCCGGTGCGGTTGGTACGGCATGGATCAGTGAAAATATGAAAGCTGTTGTTCCCAATTGGCGGCAAGCATCGGTTCGCGACGCAAGCATCCTCTCCACCATACTTCCTGAGGTGATTTTTGGACGCGCGACGAAACCTCAAGATACTCCTCCCGATCCCCCTTCCAATCCC
>DCEG01000013.1:16934-22482 GCA_002316835.1 Bacteroidales bacterium UBA1035
ATCCCCCTTCCAATCCCAATCCACCCGGAACCGACAACGGAGGATTACCGATTGTATATATTGACAAGTTCAATCGTATATGTGTGAATTACAGTGGAGAAACGTATTACTTAACGTCGGTCTCAATTTCACGAGACGGAAAAATATTGGTTGATCAGGTAATTGATCGTTACCACACAGTAGTGAATAAAAAATTCGGGCCGGGTGAATACGATGTAATGGTTGACTACGACGGCAAAATACACAATACAAAATTAGTCCTTAAGTGACAGAAGACGGAAGACGAAAGAGAGAAGACGGAAGTTTGAATAGTTCAACGAAAAAAGTCTTTGCTCCTTGCTCCTTGCTCTTTGCTCTTTACTCAAAAACAATAAACAGATGAAACTTAAAAAAATAGTTATATTATTCGTAACGGCTGCTTTTATACTATCTTGCCAACACTCGGAAAAAGAGATTACCGAAGCGTCCGAAACAGCTATCCATGCTGTTGGAGAGTGGAATGTTTCGGCATACCTTGGTGACTCGCAGATAAGCAAGCCTTTCACGTTGGTTATCCTCAATGATATTTCGTCAAAAGCCGATTCCATTATACTAAAAGATGTCTCAAAAGATTTTTGGGATTTTCAGGTAAAAGCGGCCGTTGACAAAACAAAAGATGTTTTTGAAACAAAAATATCTCACTGTAAAGTCTCCGAATACAATATAGGGATCAAGATCCCTAACGGCAAGATAATTGATTCAGACAGTATTTATCTCGAAATGCAGTTTGAGGATGATGTGACGCCTTTTGGAAATACATATCAATTAAAAGGACATCGGATAAATCAGTGATTTCGATTTACATTTTAAACGGTATTGTCAATCAACCAATAATTTTTCGGACTACTTTGGGTTTATCTCAAAGTAGTCCGATTTTTTGTGGATAACTGAAAAACAATTTATATAAGTTCATTCTTTCGTTAGAAAATAGCCTAAATTTATTGTTTTGAGAATAAATCAGCTAAATTTGTAAAACGAAGAAATGCGTGAGTATATTTTCTTCTGTACTTATAAATTGAATCAACATAACAATACGAGTTAATCACAATAATGGAAAAACTGAAAATCCTCATAAATGCTTATGCTTGCTCGCCCGACAAGGGTAGCGAACCCGGCATGGGATGGAATTGGTGCACGCATTTAGCTAAATACTGTGAACTACATATTATTACCGAAGGAGAATTCAGGGAGAAGATTGAGGCTGCTTTACCCGGTTTGCCTCAGGGGAAGAATATGCATTTCTATTACAATCCGGTAACGGAGGAAGTAAGAAAGATGTGCTGGAATCAGGGTGACTGGAGATTTTACATTCATTACAAAGAATGGCAAAAAAAAACGCTGGATATTGCAAAACAAATTGTGGCAGAGCATAAAATAGATATTCTGCATCAATTGAATATGATCGGTTTCAGAGAACCGGGGTATTTATGGAAGATAAAGAATATTCCGTTTGTATGGGGGCCTATTGGAGGTTTGCATAAATTTCCTTCCGCTTATTCGGAGGGTGCAGGAATAAAAATGCGGGTTTTTAACCGGTTGAAAAATACCATCAATACATTGCAAATCAAGTACGATGGTCGCGTTAATGAGGCGCTTAAACGAGGCAGTTTACTAATCAGCTCCACCCCGGATTCATACCGTGCTATAAAAATTCACAAAAAAAAGGACTCTGTTCTTATTCCCGAAACCGGAACTTTTATCAGTGCTGATGTTCCGACGAAAAGATTTTACGAGGAAGATTTTCATGCGTTGTGGGTCGGGAGGCTTATTTTTAGTAAATTATTGCCGTTGGCATTGAGATCTTTAGCTGCAACGAAGAACAAACACATCGTTTTGGATGTGTATGGCCAAGGGAATGAGTCCCAAGAAACGGAGGCGAAAAAACTTGCTACTGATTTAGGCGTGTCAGCTCAGATAGTATGGCACGGTAATCAACCCCATGCAATCGTACAAAAAGCCATGCGCGAAGCTCAGCTTTTTTTCTTCACGAGTGTGAGCGAAGCTACTTCTACCGTTGTGTTGGAGGCTGTCAGCAATCGTTTACCCGTATTGTGTTTCGATGCCTGTGGATTCGGAGCAATTATTGATGAGACGGTTGGCCGTAAAATTCCGCTTACTAATCCTCAACAATCCGTCACCGATTTTGCCGAACAATTGAATATGTTTTTTGCAAATCGTAAATTGCTGGAGGAAATGTCCCTGAATTGTAAATTTCTGCAACAAAAGCTTTCGTGGGACGAAAAGGCAAAAAATGTAGTAAATCTATATAAAAAAGTGCTGTCTGGCGTTGCTTCACATGCGACAAACAAATCCTCTTCCTTTTAAATATCGCTTACTCCCGCATTTTTGTATCTTTGTAACCTGAAATTGCAAAAAGATGAATGATTTAAATTTCGAAGATTGTTTGTTGAATATTCCTTATCCACAGCATGACATATATAATTCTCTTTCGATGCCGGTTTACAATGCCGCGGCATACGAATTTAAAACAGCCGCGGATATGGAAGCCGCTTTTTGCGGAAAAACAGCCGACCATACCTATTCTCGCATATCGAACCCCACCGTTCATTACTTCGAAGAACGGGTAAAACATATCACCGGAGCTTACAACGTCACTGCCTTTAACTCGGGAATGGCTGCGATAAGCAACGTGTTTATGTCCATTGCGTACAGCGGTGCGAACATTGTTACTTCCAGGCATCTGTTTGGAAATACCTACTCGTTTTTCGCGAATACGTTGAAAGCCTTTGACGTGGAAGTCAGGTTTTGCGATTTAACAAACGAAGAAGATACCCGCAAGAATATAGATGAAAACACATGCGCTATATTCTTGGAAATCATCACAAACCCACAGATGGAGGTTGTCGATCTTTCTGTTATAAGCGCATTAGCGAAGGAGAAAAATGTGCCGTTGATTGCTGACACAACCATTATTTCTTTTTCGGTTTTTAAGGCCACGAACGTTGGGATAGATATCGAAGTGGTTTCCAGTACCAAATATATATCGGGTGGCGCAACCAGTGTAGGCGGACTTATAATCGATTATGCCTCTTTTGACTGGACAAAAAACAAACGGCTCAGCGAAGTGGCCAACGATCACGGAAATTATACATTTAACTTCAAATTGCGTAAGGAGATTCACCGAAACTTTGGAGCGTATATGAACCCGGGAACGGCTCACTTGCAGACAATCGGATTGGAGACGCTACAGCTGCGTTACGAAAAACAAAGCCGTACCTGCCTTGAACTCGCCAAACGCCTAAAAACGTTGAAAGGCGTTGAATATGTGAATTATACGGGACTATCGGATAATCCTTTTTACGAATTAAGCTGCCTACAATTCGGAGAGACGCCGGGAGCGATGCTGACATTCGACCTGGCTTCAAAAGATGCCTGCTTCCGGTTCATGGATAAACTGAAAGCCATTCGCCGCGCCACTAATCTGTTCGATAACAAAAGCCTTGCGATTCATCCTGCAAGCACAATTTATGGAAACTTTTCTCAAACACAAAGAGATGCTATGAATGTAAGTGACAAAACTGTACGACTGTCGGTGGGATTGGAGAGTGTGGATTTTCTACATGATGATATTAAACAGGCTTTAGTGAAAAATTATTGATGTTGAATATTTAATGTAAAAAAACAGATGAAGAGAACGAAATTAAAATTTTTGCCCCCTTATATTCTATTTTTTGGGATAGCATTAGTATGTGTTCAGTGTCAACAATCAAAAGATTCCAATAGTGTATCGGCTTTTTCAAATGTTGCAAAGAAAATTTATAAAAAACTGAATTTGCAGCGTGATTCTCTACACTTGGGACACACTCATTTCAACTGGCCTGATGGTAAAAAGATGGCAATCAGCCTAACTTTTGACGATTCGCGCTTGAGCCAGATTGACAAAGGAATTCCGTTGCTCGACAAATACAATGTGAAGGGAACATTTTATATATCTCCACATTTACTGACGCAAAGAGTAGAGGAATGGAAAAAAGCGGCAAGAAATGGACACGAGATCGGAAATCATACTTTCACGCATCCTTGTTCGGGTAATTTTTCATTTTCAAGAGATAATGCATTGGAGAATCACACATTTCAATCAATGAAAGAAGATATAGATTCTGCCAATATGCTGATTGAGAAAACATTGGGTTACTCCCCCGTATCCTTCGCTTATCCCTGTGGAGAAACTTTCGTGGGAAGAGGAGAAAACACCGAGAGTTATGTTCCCTTAATTGCAGCTCAATTTAAAACCGGACGTAAGTGGCGCAACGAAACGGCAAACGATCCTTTGTTTTGCGATTTAGCTCAGATAAAAGGCATACAGCTGGATGGAAAATCGTTTGAAGAAGTACTTCGACTCATTGAAGCGGCAAAGAGAAACGGACAATGGTTAGTTCTTGTCGGACATGAAATGGATAACAAAAAAGGTGAGTTAACCTCGTTATTATCAACTATTGAAGCTATATGTCAATATGCGTCTAAACAAAATAATGGCGTGTGGATTGATAATGTTCAAAATATTGCCTCGTTTATAAAAGAGCAACGAGATGAAAAAGTATTTTCAGAATTTCACGATGATACAGACTCACTATTTTCGGTTTACTAAAACGGTTGTAGCTTACTATCTTTGATGACAATAGATAAATTGGCAGTTTAATAAATTCCTACGCCATTAAATTCAACTCACACCAAGAGTTTTCTAAGGCTGAACAAAATACCTGCAAAAATTATTTTCTTACCACTTAATGATTATTTTTGTAAAAATAAATCGTATAAGAATTATGGAACGATTAAAAGTTGCTATTGCCGATAAAATTCTGGAAATATCATCGGGAAACCCGGAAGAGATAAAATTCAAGTTGGGTAAGGTTCAGCGATTCAGCGATTTCGCCGAGGCTTGCAAAACCTTGATGACCAAATACCCCGAGATAGAAACTGAACTGCTCGAAATGGTTCGGGATAATGATTTCGACGCTTCGCGCGCCTCGCGGAGGGTGGATTCCATCATCACTCCCCCGCCGGCAGTTACCTCCGAAAACGACGTGTCAGTAACAGAAAATGAAACTTCGTTTGAAGAAATACTTGCCGCCGAAAATGAGGTCTTTTTTTCAACCATACCCGAAGAAAGCGCTGAAGATGGTGACAAAAAGGCAAAAAGAAAAAAACAACTCACATTGCTTTGGCAAGTTTTGGCTGTAGCGGTAGCCATTTTCGTGGTCGTGATTGTGGTTAAGTTTGTGGTAAGCTATTGGAAGATAATACTTATTGTACTTGGTTCGCTGTTAGCAATTTACTTGCTTTGGATTTTTCTTAAAAGGCGGAATCGAAATAAAATCAACTAAGTGAAAGAAAATACCCCGGTAAAGAAAACAAGCCGTTCAACTTACTTTTTCCTGATCACGACAATCGTTTTGGCGATGTTGCTGATATTCAATAAAATGAACAATGTCCAGGATAAAAGATACGATACTTCTACCGTTCTGAGTAAAATTGTTCATATTCAGGA
>DCEG01000036.1 GCA_002316835.1 Bacteroidales bacterium UBA1035
ATCGGGATTGACGAAAATCTGGTTATCCCGGATAAAAGCCTTTCGGTACAGGAAGAGTGCGTGCAGTGCTGGAAAGGTGAAAAAATGAGCGAATGGCGCAAAGAATTCATTTTCAACGCTTACAAGGCCGATTTTCCGATTCATCGGGCGTACTACGATTTGAACGACCAGGAAAAAGACGTTTTGTGGAACGGCCGCCACGACTTGGGAATTTACGGCATCAACGATTTCTTTAAAATGCTGGAGGAAAACCTGTACAAAATTCAGTATCGGGTAATGCTGGCGCGCTATCGGGGAAAAACCGCCTGTCCCGTTTGCAAGGGTGCGCGATTGAAAAAAGAAGCCGGATTTGTGAAAGTGGGCGGCAAAAACGTCAGCGAGCTGGTTCTGTTGCCTATTACGGAATTGAAACCGTTTTTCGATAACCTAAAACTCGACAAAACGGATGCAGCCATTGCCGAGCGGTTGTTGACGGAAATAAATAACCGCCTGCTGTTCCTGATTGACGTGGGTCTCGGTTACCTGACTTTAAACAGATTGTCCAACACCCTTTCGGGTGGCGAAAGCCAGCGCATAAACCTGGCATCTTCGCTGGGAAGCAGCCTGGTGGGTTCGCTGTATATTCTGGATGAGCCGAGCATAGGGTTGCACTCACGCGACACGTATCTGCTCATCAAAGTATTGCGCCAGCTGCAACAACTCGGCAATACGGTTGTGGTGGTTGAGCACGACGAGGAAATAATTCGCGCAGCAGATTACATTCTCGATATCGGCCCAAAAGCCGGACGGTTGGGCGGCGAAGTGATGTATCAGGGAAAAGTATCGGAGCTAGTGAAAAATACCGATAGTTATACGGTGAAATACCTGACGGGAGAGGAAAAAATTGAGGTTCCGAAACATCGTCGCAAATGGAATAACTACATCGAGGTGAAGGGCGCCCGACAAAACAACCTGAAGAATATCGACGTGAAATTTCCGCTTAACATTATGACCGTGGTTACGGGCGTGAGCGGATCGGGAAAATCGTCACTTGTAAACGATGTGCTGAGCAATGCGTTGCATAATCATTACAAGGGAAGCGCTTTGGAGCAGGCCGAGTTTAACTCCATTTCAGGCGATCTGAAGCTAGCCAAATCGGTTGAGTTTGTTGATCAAAACCCCATCGGCCGTTCTACCCGCTCCAATCCGGTAACGTATATCAAGGCATACGACGAAATCCGCAAGCTCTTTGCGGCACAGCCGCTTGCGAAGCAAATGGGATATACGCCGGCGCATTTTTCGTTCAACGTGGAAGGCGGACGCTGCGACGAGTGCAAGGGCGAGGGTACTATTACGGTGGAGATGCAGTTTATGGCAGATATCCGGCTGGAGTGCGAATCGTGTCACGGCAAACGCTTTTCGCAAGAAGTGCTGGATGTAGAATACAAGGGATCCAGCATTCATGACGTGCTGGAAATGACTATCAACCAGGCAATAGAATTCTTTGGTGCACAGAAAGGAACAACGGAAAAGAAAATTGTGAAGAAAATGCAACCGTTGCAGGATGTGGGGTTGGGATACATTAAACTGGGGCAATCGTCCTCCACCCTATCCGGCGGTGAAAATCAACGCGTAAAATTGGCGTTTTATCTGGGCGAAGAAAAATCGGAACCCACCATTTTCATTTTCGATGAACCAACCACAGGACTGCATTTTCACGATATTAAAACGCTGCTTAGCGCATTCAACGCGCTTATTGAGCGTGGGCACACGGTTATTATAATTGAGCACAATATGGATGTAATCAAATGTGCCGACCATATTATCGATATCGGCCCCGAAGGGGGAAAGGCAGGCGGTAATATCGTTTGTGAAGGCACGCCGGAAACAATTGCAACATGCAAGGAATCGCATACGGGCAGGTTTTTGAAGGATAAATTGAAATAGCGTAGTGCGGAGAGCAAAGAGCAGAGAGTAAAAGTGCATAATCTCTTTGTCCTTAACTCAACGCTCTTCGCTCAAAGCCCAATGCTTATATATTCCTCACCACCCAATACACAATTATCGCAGATAGTACAATTATCGCCGCCCATTTACCGAAAAAAATCTTTTCCAGTTTGGGAAATCGACGTTTTCCATTGAAAAACTCTAAATAAATTCCAAGAAGGATATAAGGAATTAGAAATAGGATAAGTGCATTGTGCAAGAAAGCACTTTTAAAATCCAAATGAAGTATGTCATGAATGGCTCGCTGGGAGCCACATCCTGGACATTCATATCCGGTTGTTAACAAAAATGGACATTTAGGAAACAAAGGCTGCATTCCCGGATCTAAATTATAAAATATAAAAGTAACTGCCATAAGCACGAGGCTTATGGCAGCACCGATGAATATTTTTCTCTTCTTAGTCAATTTGGAAAATCAATAATTATAAATACTTTCCTGGCTTTCCTTCAATATCCTCTCCATTTCTGATGGTAAATTACCCGTTTGCATCAATATTATCATTACTACGTAATAGATAATACCGGTAATTAATCCTACTAACGACCATATTTTTGCCCTCCTTGATGCACGCTCTGCTTTCTCATAATTACCTGCAAAATAAGATGAATTTACCTGCACAGCATTCACAAGCGCAATAATTCCGAACAAAGGAGAACAACACAGCGTAATTACAATCGATTGCCAAAGCCACGTGTTGGGCTTCAACGGCGGAATATCGCCATAATCCTGCCGTGGAATAACAGGCGGTAGCACAGGATTTGCCGGTGGCAAATTCGTATAATCGGTATCGATCATTACAGATTAAATTTCGTATCCCGAACCTTGAAATACTTCGCTTAGGCCCGCCATCGACACACCAAAAGCGATTAAAAGGACAATAGCAACTATCCACAAAACAACCCAGGCAATGCCTATCCACATAGTAATCTTTGTCCACCTTCCCGCTTGGTTGGATGCTTCTAATGAACCGGCATAATCACCCCGGTTATAAAGCGATTCTACTTTAGAAGCATGTACGATTCCGATAATTCCGAGAAGACTGAATATACTGCTACAGAGCAGAAACGGAAGAACAGTTGCTAAAATAGACTCGATAAGCCACGACTTTGGTATCGGGTGCTGCTGCTGAGGGGCACCATAATTAATTGGCTGAGCAGGAGGAGTTGCCGTTTGCGCAGGCGATTGCGGAGGATAATATCCGGCACTTCCCGCAAAAACAGCGTCCAGTTCTGCAACGTTAGCAGCACGAGTCCATTCGCTCATTCCTTGTGTCCATACCAGCGTATCTTTCTTAATGTTTTCGCTTTTCAG
Source organism: Bacteroidales bacterium UBA1035 (assembly GCA_002316835.1). Taxonomy (GTDB): domain Bacteria; phylum Bacteroidota; class Bacteroidia; order Bacteroidales; family Dysgonomonadaceae; genus Petrimonas. The sequence goes on from DCEG01000036.1 coordinate 3,299, forward strand.
TTCTTCGGGCGAGAAAGTCCCCTTTTGCTTTCCTTCACTGTCAATGTAAAAGTAACGATTCATAATTGTAAATTTTATTTGTAATCTTTAGGTGTAATGTGGATTGTTCTTAGAAGCTTTCCGACCGAATCGGTGTAAATGTAATCGATTTCCACGTTGTTTGTCGTGAAAATTTTTAGATCGGGATTGATCCTGAAAGCTTCCTTTATATTGGCTCTCGTTTGTTCTTCAACCGCCTGCATCAGGGATTGCGGATCGAAAGTATTAATTATTTGATATCGGTACTGAAAAACATTGTCCTCCGTAACGTTTGCTCCCAAAAAAGTAGTGTAATCGTCGAGTTGGGCAGGAGTAGATTTGTTCAAGTTGTCGGCCATTTTTACCAACTCCTGATGCAATCTTTTATCGCTAGAACATTGTAAAAGCAAAATGGAAATAGTGATTAGAAAGATAATGTGTATTTTGTCCCGCATATCGTAAATTCTTGACACAAAATTAAAAAAGATTGCGTAGGGGAAAAAATATTTACAGACTATTTTCGTAGAAATAAATAATTACAACGTCTTAAAAAAATTTTGACAGGATATCTCGCGACATCCTGCCAAACATGTTAACCTTAAATCTAATACTATTATGAAAAAACCACGTTGCAAATATAAAAATTAAATTAAAACCAACCAAATATTTTCAATAAAAAATTAAAAAATATTTTTTACTATCAATCTGTAAGTCGAAATTATATGGCCGGTAATCCCATTCCGGTAATTTTCCGATATAAATCGAGGGCGTAAATATCAGTCATACCTGACACATAATCAATGATTGACTGCGATTTAGAATACAAATCGTCCGAACTTTGTACATATTGTTCCGGAATTCGCTCCAACAGTAATTTAGAATAAGTATGATTAGGGGTTTGAATAGCATTTGAAAGTTTTTCGAGTAAAAAACCGATAATTCGATACCCAGCCAACTCAATATCGAGTACATCCCTTGACAAATAAATATTTTTTTGGGCAAAATCAGAACAATTTGTATATGCCTCACGAGCTTTGGGAGAAATATCTTTTATTAACGATCCTTTAAATTCACCTGACAAAATGCTGCTTTCATGTTTTAAAAAAACTTTCGAACATTCGTTTACCAATAATCCGATAACGCTGGCGCGTAAATAAGCGATTTGTTCATTAATGTCGCTAACAAAATTTAAGTTATCAATCCGGCGTTGCAGTTTTTCACCTTCGAAAAAATCGAGAAAGAGATCTTTAGCCTTTTCTGTCGTGATCAAATGCAGTTTATGCGCATCTTCAATATCCATTATCTGATAGCAGATGTCGTCGGCAGCTTCCACCAGATAAACCAACGGATAACGTGCAAACCGAACCGGATTTTGTTCAACACGTGGAATGCCGAGTTCATCAGCAATGATTTTGTAATCGCTTTCTTCCGATGCAAAAAAACCGAACTTATTTTTTCCGCCGCTCAATTCCGATGAATACGGATACTTCACGATGGAGGCCAACGTGGAATACGTGAGTGCAAATCCGCCTTTACGCCTGCCTTTAAACTGATGCATAAGTAATCGAACGGCATTGGCGTTTCCTTCGAAACAGGTAAAATCGGTCCATCTGCCGCCTTCCGCTTCCACCTGCTGGCGCAGTTCTTGTCCTTTTCCTTCGGAGAAAAAAGTGGAAATGGCTTTTTCTCCCGAATGTCCGAAAGGCGGATTTCCTAAATCGTGTGCAAGACAAGCAGCAGAAACGATCGCACCTATTTCTTCGAAATGTGCCGATGAGTTTGGATATTTCAATCGAAGTTCACGGCCGATATTTTCACCTAACGAACGCCCGACACTTGAAACTTCCAGGCTATGGGTCAATCGGTTATGCACAAACACACTCCCCGGAAGCGGGAAGACCTGCGTCTTGTTTTGCAACCGCCGGAAAGGCGATGAAAAAATTAACCGGTCATAATCGCGCTGATATTCCGTTCTGTCGTGCTTATTTTCGGTGTGGTATTCTTCCATTCCGAAACGCTTCGAAGACAATAATCGTTCCCAATTCATCATTTTTTCAACTAATTTATCTGCAAAGATAGAAAAATGAAAAGTGTTGTCACACGATGTTTCAAATTAGCATCACTAAAAAAATCGGCAAATACTCTTTAAGTTCTTTCCGTAGTATTTCGAGTGCCTTTCCAAGCCTGTAATTCACAGTTTGAGGTGAAACACCTAATTGTTCTGCAATTTCTTTATGAGTAAGTCCGTCCATTCTGCTCATTTCAAAGGCTTGGCGAAAATTTTCCGGGAGACGATCTAATGCATCGTGGAAAAGCTGAAACAACTCATTTTCGAGATAAAAATCAGGATTTTCAAACTGGTCCTGGTATTTCTCTTTTAAGGTTTCATGAATCCTGTTTTTCATTTGCTCATGATTGGTCTTGTTCAGGCATTTGTTTTTAACAATAGTAAACAAAAGTGACTTCAACGACATCTCCGGAATAAGTGTTTTTTTGTTCTCCCATAACCAAAGCATAGTCTCTTGTACCACTCCTTCTGCTTTCTCGCGCACAAGATATTGTGTTGCAAAAGAATATAATGGAGCAAAATAATGTTTATACACTATTTCGAAATATACGCCATTATCGTCTTTTAACAGACGTATAGTTTTTTCGTTATTTCCCAGGTCAAGCTCAGACATCTCTATTCACGTGTAACACAAAGGAATACAAAAAGAAAGAACTTTCAAAGAAAAAATTTAAAAAAATATCGATATTTATTTAGTAACTTTTAGTTTTGGTTTGTATTAGTTATATAGCACACAAAATGGAGATGGAAGAATTAATTCTGATAAAATATTTAAAAGGCACTCTGGATGCGGAATTATGCCAAAAAGTTGAAGAATGGGCTTTGTTGTCGGAAGAGAACAAAAAAATTCTGGAAGACTTATATGTTGTAATGTTTGTAAACGACAGAATGGTCGCAAAAAACGAAGTTGATGTGAATAAAGCTTACACAGACTTCCAGCGAAAGAAAACACAATTGTCTGCCACATCCCAAAAAACAAAAACCATTCAGTTATGGAGAAAAGCAGCCGCGGTTGCAGCAATATCCATAGTTGTTCTGCTTTCAGGTGCATTGACAATGATCACCCTATTGGAAAGAAATTCTCAATCTTTAATGGTTTCGACCAAACTGGGCGAACGTGCGCAAGTGACTCTCCCCGATGGCTCTACAGTGTGGCTCAACGCATGCAGTAAATTAGAATATCGGAAATCCTTTTTCTCTCCGAAACGAAAAACTCAACTCAGTGGAGAAGCGTATTTTGATGTGGCCCACAACAAACGATTCCCTTTTGTGGTGATGAACAACGGTTCTGAGATTAAAGTATTGGGAACCAAGTTCAATGTAAAATGCAACGAAGACGACGACTACATCATTACCAGTCTAATGGAAGGTTCAGTGCAGTTCTCCGATGTTAACATACGATCATTAATCAAGCTGAAGCCCAACGAGAAACTCATCTTTGATAAAAACACACATCAGTTTGAAGTAGAGAAAATTGTTTCACAAGAAGATGTTACTGCATGGATTAATGGAAAATTGTTGTTCGAAAACAATTCACTGGAAGAAATTGCCCGAAGTTTAGAAAAACACTACAATGTGCATATCACCTTCGGTGATGAAAACGCCAAAAATATTCGGTTCAATGCTGAATTTGAAATGGCCGATAATATTTATCAGATCCTGTCAATATTGGAGCTCACAGATAAATTTACTTACCAAATAGATAACAGAAATATCGTAATATCCTCAAGATAAGGCTTATTTACTCTATAATAAATTAACTATCATTCTTCATCCGGAGGAGAATGAACATTCATAATGTCAAATTACTGCTGTTGCGTTAATA
>DCEG01000010.1 GCA_002316835.1 Bacteroidales bacterium UBA1035
TATTAACGCAACAGCAGTAATTCCACAATATTATTTTCTTGCAGATTTTTTTAAGTACATGATGTAAATATTAATAATCAAACTTCTAATATTCATTATTATTTTCAAATTTAATTACAAAAAACAATGGCATTTCCTTTAATTCGACGTAAATTTGTACCTTAATTTCAGAAAGGTTTATCAATGACTGACATCATCAAGCACGAATGCGGTATCGCGATGATCCGCTTACTAAAACCCCTTGATTATTATTTTAAGAAATACGGAACATGGCAATACGGCTTAGACAAGTTGTATCTGCTGATGGAAAAACAACATAACCGTGGACAGGAAGGCGCCGGTCTAGGCGCTGTAAAATTGGAAGCTACTCCAGGCAGTGAGTTTATTTTTAGGGAAAGAGCGTTGGGCTCAGGTGCCATTTCAGAGATTTTTGGAAAAGTGCACGACTCATTCAAAGATTTCACGCCTCAACAACTTCAGGATATCGAATTCGTAAAACATTCAGTTCCTTTCGCTTCTGAGTTGTTTATAGGACACCTTCGTTACAGCACCACGGGAAAAAGTGGATTAACTTATGTTCATCCGCTACTACGCAGAAACAACTGGGCATCGCGAAGTTTGGCACTCGCCGGTAACTTTAACATGACCAATGTTGATGAAATGTTCGAACAGTTGGTCTCAGAAGGACAACATCCGCGCGATTATGCCGACACCTTTGTCATGTTGGAGTCACTCGGACACTATCTTGACAGAGAAGTCCAATATCAGTATGATAAGATAGAAAAATCGAAACTGAATGGCCAACAAGTTAGCCATTTGATTGAAGAAAAGCTCGATATTCCGTTTCTCCTAAAACGTGCAAGCGAGATTTGGGACGGCGGTTATGCCCTTTGCGGACTTATTGGTTGCGGAGACACGTTTACCTTGCGAGATCCGTGGGGGATTCGTTCTGCCTTTTATTATTACGATGATGAGGTAGCAGTGGTGGCTTCGGAACGACCGGTAATCCAGACAGCATTTAATCTCAAGAAAGACGCTATTCACGAGTTACAGCCCGGACAGGCATTCATTGTAAAACGGAACGGAACTATCAGTACTACACAGATTCTGCAACCAAAAGAAAAGATAACTCCTTGTTCGTTTGAACGGATTTATTTTTCGCGTGGATCGGATTACGATATTTATCGCGAGCGTAAAAGATTGGGCGAACTTCTCGTGCCCGGAATTGTTGAAACAATAGATAACGATTTCGATAATACTGTATTCTCGTTTATTCCTAACACTGCCGAAGTGGCATACTTTGGAATGCTGGAGGGACTGGAAAAGCATTTCAATCACAACAAAGCAGTTGAATTGCTGGAAAAGCGAGAACAACTTACTTCAGATGATGTTGAGGCCATCCTTGCCAGAAGAGTACGTTCGGAAAAGGTAGCCATAAAGGACATAAAACTGCGTACATTTATTGCCCAGGGAAAATCACGAAACGATTTGGCTGCCCACGTTTACGACGTAACATACGGATCCCTGAAACGAGGAAAGGACACATTGGTAATCATCGACGACAGTATTGTGCGAGGAACCACTCTTAAGCAAAGTATTATTAAAATTCTTGACAGATTAGACCCCAAGAAAATTATTATTGTCTCTTCTTCACCTCAAATTCGTTATCCCGATTGTTATGGTATCGATATGTCGCGAATGAGCGAATTTATCGCTTTTAAAGCGGCAATTGAGTTATTGAAAGAGCGTGGCATGCAACAGGTTATAGAAGATGTGTATGAAAAATGTGTTGCTCAAAGCCGGAAGAAAAAAGAAGAAATCGTGAACTATGTGAAAGAAATTTATGCACCGTTCACAGATGAGGAAATTTCGGATAAAATTGCCAAAATGCTTACGGACAAAGACATAAAAGCCGAAGTAAAAATTGTTTTCCAAACTATCGAGGATTTACACAAGGCTTGCCCAAACAATTCGGGCGATTGGTATTTTTCGGGCGACTATCCCACTCCCGGTGGGGACAGATTGGTGAATAATGCATTTATTAATTATATAGAAGGACAGGAAAATAAAGTGTACCAGTATTCATTGAACTTTTCAAACGGCATTAAATGATTGAACGCATCATCATTCTCGAAAATGTAGATCCGGTAGTTTTTTTCGGAATCAACAACAGCAACATCCAGCTACTGAAAACGTTGTTTCCGAAACTTCGTATCGTGGCACGCGGGAATGTAATCAAAGTGATCGGCGAAGAGGAAGAACTGGCTGTTTTCGAAGAGAAAGTTCACGAGTTGGAGAAATTCAGCATCGAAATGAATGTGCTGAAAGAAGAAGACATTCTGGATATCGTGAAAGGGAAAGCGCCAACAGTGATGAATCAGGATAATCTTATTATACACGGGCTCAACGGAAAACCGATTTTAGCACGTACTGTCAACCAGAAGAAACTAGTAGAATCGTTTGACGAAAACGATTTAGTTTTTGCAATCGGGCCTGCCGGATCGGGAAAAACTTATACCGCAATTGCTTTGGCTGTTCGAGCATTGAAAACTAAACAAGTCCGGAAAATTATTTTAAGCCGCCCTGCTGTTGAAGCCGGAGAAAAACTCGGTTTCCTTCCGGGCGATATGAAAGAAAAAATCGATCCCTACCTTCAACCGCTTTACGATGCCTTGGAAGATATGATTCCGCCGCTGAAACTGAAAGAATATATAGAGAACAAGGTCATTCAGATCGCACCGTTGGCTTTTATGCGCGGCCGCACATTGAATGACGCGGTCATTATTTTAGACGAAGCGCAAAATACAACTAAGCCACAAATCAAGATGTTCCTCACCCGATTGGGTTTAAATGCAAAAATGATCGTTACAGGTGACATTACGCAGATTGATTTACCACCGTCACAACAATCGGGACTTATACACTCTATGAGATTGTTGAAAGGGATCAAAGGTATTTCTACAGTGGAGTTTAATAAAAAAGATATTGTTCGTCACAAACTCGTTCAACGTATTGTGGAAGCGTATGAGAAGGAAGTCCCTGACAATATCTTCCCTGATAAAGAAAAAAACAAATCGTAAGCACGAAATCAAAAAACTATAATTATGCCCAATACACTCACAAAAACCAATTACAACTTCCCGGGACAAACCCACGTTTATCACGGAAAAGTACGCGACGTTTACAGCATCGGTCAAGACACTTTAGTAATGATCGCCACCGACCGCATATCAGCATTTGACGTGATTTTACCCGAAGGAATCCCCTACAAAGGACAAGTTCTCAATCAAATTGCATCTAAATTTCTCGATGCAACTGCCGATATCGTCCCTAACTGGAAACAAGCATCACCCGATCCAATGGTTACCGTGGGCGTGCGATGTGAACCGTTTAAAGTGGAAATGGTTATCCGCGGATACATCACCGGAAGCGCGTGGCGCGAGTACAAAAAAGGTGCTCGAACTCTTTGCGGATTACCGTTACCCGAAGGAATGAGAGAAAATCAAAAATTTGATACGCCGCTTATTACACCCACCACCAAGGCCGACGAAGGGCACGACGAAAATATTTCGCGTGAAGAAATCATCGCCCAAGGTTTGGTATCAAAAGAAGATTACGAACAACTGGAAAAATATACTTACGCCCTTTTCCAACGCGGAACCGAAATGGCAGCCGAGAAGGGATTGATTTTGGTGGATACCAAATACGAATTCGGCAAAAAGGAAGGGAAAATCTACCTGATAGACGAAATCCATACTCCCGACTCATCCCGCTATTTTTACAGCGAAGGTTATAGAGAACGTTTTGAAAAAGGAGAAGAACAAAAGCAACTCTCAAAAGAATTCGTTAGAAAATGGCTGATGGATAACGGATTTCAAGGACAAAAAGGACAACAAGTTCCCGAAATGACCGAAGCGTATTGCAATAGTGTATCAGACAGATACATTGAGTTGTACGAAAAAATTGTGGGAGAAAAATTCGTAAAAGCAGATGCAAAAGATTTGGAAGCTCGGATTGAGAAGAATGTAAGTGATTTTTTAAAAAACAACTAATCGCAAATAGTCAAAAATTAACAAAATGACCTACAAAGTTGAAAAAGTTAATCCATACGGAACAGATAAATCAAAAAAAGAGCAGGTAGAAACGATGTTCGACGAAATTGCTCCAAACTACGACAAACTCAACGGACTCCTTTCGCTGGGGATAGATGAGTATTGGCGCAGAGAATCCATAAAAGCATTGAAACCATATAAGCCCGAATATATCCTCGATATTGCAACAGGTACTGGCGATTTTGCTATTCTGGCACAGAAAATACTTAATCCCAAACGCATTATCGGAATCGATATTTCCGAAGGAATGATGGCAGTCGGCAGGGAAAAAGTAAAAGGGAAAAGATTGGAACAAGTGATCACCTTTGAACGCCAGGACTCTTCGGAGCTATCTTTCCCCGATGAAACATTCGATGCTGTAACTGCTGCTTTCGGTATTAGAAATTTCGAAGATATCGACAAAAGTTTTGGTAGAGTGCTGCGTGTACTTAAACCCGGCGGTGTGTTTCTTTTCATCGAGTTGAGCACTCCTGAGGTAAAGCCGATGAAAGCACTCTACGAGATTTATACTAAATATGTGATGCCGGTTTTATCTAACACAATGGCAACCGAGCAACGTGCTTACGAGTATCTGCCGGAATCCATCGCAGCGTTCCCGCAAGGCAAAGAGATGATGATGATACTGAAGAAGAACGGATTTCGTAACATCAGGTTACGACGATTTACATTGGGAATTACAACATTGTATATTGCTGAAAAATAAGAAATGCGAACTTACGGATTAATCGGTTTTCCGCTAAAACACTCCTTTTCATCGAAGTTTTTCGCCGAAAAATTTGCAAAAGAAGGAATTGATGCCGAATATCTGAATTTTGAAATCGAAGATATTTTGCAAATTCGTGAAGTAATTCTTTTCAATCAAAACCTTCAGGGGTTAAACGTTACCATTCCGTATAAAGAGCAAGTGATTCCTTTCTTAAATGAGATTACTCCCGAAGCACAAAAAATCGGTGCTGTAAACACCATAAAGATTGAGCGTGAACCAGGGAATATGTACTTTTATAACCTGATCGGTTATAATACCGATTATATAGGATTCAGAAAATCTATTGAACCACTTATCCGTCCCAAAGCTCACAAGAAGGCATTGATTCTTGGAACCGGAGGAGCATCAAAAGCTGTCAGACAAGCTTTTGATGATATGAATATCGGGTGGAAATATGTTTCTCGTTCAAAAGGAATCGACCGATTCACGTATGAAGATCTGAACCAAGATATTTTAAACGAATACAAAATCATCGTTAATTGTTCTCCCATTGGCACTTTCCCAAATACAGAAGAATGTCCCAACCTGCCCTATCAATTTCTTACGCATGAGCATCTGCTCTACGATTTAGTGTATAATCCGACTGAAACGTTATTTTTGAGAAAAGGAAAAGCACAGGGCGTAACGATGAAAAACGGTGCCGAGATGCTGGAATTGCAAGCCTTGGCTGCCTGGGACATTTGGACACAGATATAAGAAACTCACCCCTTTTACTGGAAATAAAAGTGGTGAGTCTCATTATTCTAACTTACTGTAAAAACAATAATTAGAAACTGTGCGTATAGTGTAGCGAGATTGTTTATTTATTATAATATTTCTTCTGTTTCTTGTTTCACATCTTCAACAGGCTTCTCCCAGGTAGTTTCTGCTCCTTCGTTGTCAAAATAAATTTTTTTCTTGGTTTGATCTGCCTTATTTACAACTTTCACTTTTGTTACTTGCTTTTCCGCATTGTATTTAATCAATTCAACATCATACGTTTCTTTTAAAGCATTGATAGCTGCCTGCACTTTTTCGTTCAAATCTTCCAATTTTACTTCCACAAAACCATTATCGTCATTTATAAATGAAACGAAGCTCTCAGCCGATGGGCTTTTTTCTTCTTGTTTCTCTATCTCTTCAGTTTGTTCTGTTTTTTCAACAGCTTCTGCCATAACTACTTCTTTACCTTCAACATCAAAATAAAACGTCTTTTGCGATTGATCTTCTTTTTTCGTGGCTTCTACTTTTGTAAGTTGCTTTTCAGCATTGTATTTCAAAGCATTAAGGTCATACTCCTGAGCAAGACCTTTCACTGCCTCCTGAACCTTTTCATTCAAATCATCGAATTTAACATCTACAAAACCATCATCTTCCAAAGTAACTTCTATAATGGGTTGTTCGATCATCGTATTCGCCGCTTGAACGTTTGCTAATGTAAAAACGCCCACTAATGCAATTGATAAAATAATTTTTTTCATAATAATTAATTTTTGAATTCTTAATAAAGTAATTTTTTCTTTTCTATTTAAACGCACATAAAGGAATAATCAAATATCGTACAAAAAAATCTCCAATCACAAGAAAAGACAACATATAGCCTCATAATCAATACAATAAAACGTATAATTTAAATTTATATCTAATCTCAGAGGCTGTAGAACTGATGTAGAAGTGGGGAATACTTCTACATTTTCTTGATGAAATTCCCCAATTTGTCGTCATGCATGCAACAAAACAGTTATCAAAACCGGATAAGAAGTAACAATACCATAACGAAAACAAAAATATTATGTACTTTTGGATGAAAAAGTATTCATTACGAATGGAACCGGGAAATTCTTTCGAACAGCGGATAGGAGTAAAAATAGGTTTACTGTTTCTCATTATAATTCTCTATGTTGCAGGAATATTTATTTATTCCTACAACTTGAAGCGGTATGTCGATACTCAGAAAGAAGAGATTTCTGCATCTTACGAAGTCCTGTCTCAAAGCGATAAATTGATACTTTCCGTTCAGGAAGCGCAAGATGCATTAAACGCTTATTTGATAGATCCGCAAAAAAAACTTCAGCTGAAGTACGATTCTATATCGTCAAATATTTCTCATCAAATTACAGAAATAAGACTGTTAGCATCACAAAAAAATCAGGATGTGCACCTGGAAAGCGTAGATTCACTCTTGCACGAAAAAAACAAGATCATCAACCAACTCATTGTTCAATTCCGCTCGCAAAGTCCTTTAAGAGAACTGGACAAAAAGATAGAAGCATATCCTGAATTTATCAGAGATTCTGTCGTCGTTACCACAAATAAAGACACAACTATTGTTGTAAAAGACAAAAAAGGGCTCTGGACGCGGTTAAAGAATTTAGTTAATCCTAACCGGGCTCCCGATACCGTAGTAACCGTTGCTCAGGTGGAACGTGAGACACGGCTCACATCCAGGGTAGATACCAGCATGTATGCCGATCTGAAAAACATAACTCAAGCCGCTTCAAAGACATACTCGACTCAACTATCAGGAATTGAGAGACAAGTCCGGGAACTGATCCTCGCCGATCAAAACATATCTTTGCAAATATCTCAGTTGTTGACCAGGTTTTATAACGAAACTACCCTGATGACACGTCAGGGTATTCAAAGCAGTGAACTTCTTACGCGTAGAATTTTCACATTTGCAGTTATTGTAGGTGCACTTTCACTGGTTCTGATCCTTATTATCATTTTTCTTATTATTGACGATCTTAGAAAAGGACAAAAAGCCCGACTAGATCTGGCCAAGGAGAAACAACTGACCGAATCGCTGATGGAAAGCCGGCACAAGCTACTTTTATCTGTTTCACACGACATTAAAACGCCGCTCAGCTCCATGATGGGATATATGGAAATGTGGCAGGGCGGAAAGATTTCCGAAAGCAAAAAACGGCAGATCCAATCAGCGCAAAACTCCGGAAAACACATTTTAAGCATGCTCACCAATCTGCTTGAATTCTCGCGTTTGGAAAGAAATTCAGGAGAATTACACAACAGCCGGTTCGAGCTAATAGAATTAATAGATGAAATCATCCGCATGTTTAAACCGCTTACCGAAGGCAAAAAATTGGATATCGAGTTCGAAAATCTTGTAAAATCGCCCTTTTATGTCGAGACGGATCACACTGTGCTCAAACAAATACTTGTAAACGTTATATCCAATGCAGTAAAATATACGATTAAAGGTAGAATCAACATCAAGTTAAGTTACGATAAGAACCTTATTTTCAACATAACAGATACAGGGATAGGCATGAATGAAAGTGATATCCAAGAAATATTCAAGCCTTTTTCCCGGATAAAAAATCCGTTAAAAGCGGAAGGAAGCGGCTTCGGAATGTATGTTACGCAAGGACTCGTTCATTCATTGAAAGGTGAAATAAAAATTCAATCGAAAAAAGACGAAGGTACTTGTGTTACCATAGAATTGCCTTTACATCCTTTAGAAAAAGCATTGGATGAAAACAAAAACAACACTGCGGATAAAGATAAAATTTACAACAAGATACTTATTTTCGAAGACGATACAGCTTTAGGAAATCTAATAAAAGAATACCTCCTGCAGAATGAATTTAAAATTAAAGTCTGTCAGGATAGCAACGATGTGGACGGTTTTATCAACCATATATCACTCTTTGACATTGTATTTACGGATATGCAAATGCTCAATATCACCGGAAACGACATTTTGCACAAAATACGGGAGAAAAATCCTGAAATTCCGGTTTGGCTCATGACTGCCTACGACGATTATAATACCGAAAAAGCTTTATCGGAAGGATTCAACGGGTTTATAAAGAAGCCCATTCAAATGAGCAATTTCATTGAAATTCTCACTGGAGAGAAGCATTCCAATTTAAAAGGAACAGCTTCTTTTGATGAGAAATTTCCCCAACTTGTTTCATTATTCGGAGATGATACCGAAACCATCAAAAAAATATTATCTACTTTCGTTACAACCGTTTACAGAGATACCGAATCTCTGACAGAATTGATCAAATCATCCGATTTTCAAGGTGCACAACGATTGTGTCACAAAATGCATCCGTTTATAAACCAAATCGATGCTCAGCATTTATGTGATGTTTTAATAAAGATGGATTCGTTGCGTGGGCAAGAAGAAACCGCTTATCCCAACTGGAAAGAAGATGCGTTGCAAAGCGTCGAGGAAATCAGAGAGTTTGCAGATGAAATTGAGAAAGAATATTTATCCCCCACCACTTCTATAAACCGTACTTGTTAATCTTATTGTACAGTGTTTTCCGATCTATACGCAATAAAATGGCTGCCTTGGATTTATTTCCCTTTGTTTTTTCCAATGCCAACATTATTTTTTCTTTTTCTTCTTCTGGAGATACATTTAAGGAAACATCTGTCTCTTTATTCGATTCAACAGTTTTATCCGATAAAAACGGTAAACTCTCTAATGTAATGGTGTCTCCGTTAGAAAAAAGCACGGAACGGCGTATTACATTTCGGAGTTCTCTTAAATTACCGGGCCAGGAATAGGTTTCGAGCCGGGAAAAAACTTTCGCCGAAATAAACTTAATCTTTTTATCCAGCTCCGTATTTGCTTCGGCAACAAAATGTTCCGCATATAACGGAATATCGTCTTTGCAATTTCTCAATGCCGGAACTTCGATCATAAACTCATTAAGACGATGATATAAATCTTCCCTGAACGTGCCATCGGCAATGGCTTTCTCAAGGTTTTCGTTGGTAGCAGTTACAATTCGCACATCCACATCCAAATCGGAAGCAGAGCCTACGGGCCTTATCTTTTTTTCTTGTAAAGTTCTGAGCATTTGCATCTGAACACCATAAGGAAGATTCCCAACTTCATCAAGGAATAACGTTCCACCGTTTGCTTCTGCAAAAAATCCGGTTTTGTCTTCAATAGCCGAGGTAAACGATCCTTTTTTGTGCCCAAAAAGCTCGCTCGGTGCCAGTTCAGTTGATAAGCCGCCACAATCAACCGCAATAAAAGGTCCGTCAGCACGAGTGCTTCTCTCATGAATCATTCGCGCAGCATGTTCTTTTCCTGTCCCGCTCTCGCCAATGATCATCACTGCCATCTGCGTAGGCGCAACAGTATTTATGAAAGAATACATCCGGGTTGAAAGCGTACTACGGCCTTCAACGGTATTTTTTTTCTTATCTTCTTTTTTAATATCCTTGGTTTGCTTCTTTTGGATAGACTTTTCAGTCTTTTTTTCGTTGAAAGCGGCTTCAATCTTCTGTGCAAGAATAGAGGGATTAATGGGCTTTTCGAGAAAATCGAAAGCCCCGAGCTTAATGGCCGAAACCGCAGTTTGTATTTCGCCATATCCGGTCATTATTATAACGGGAACTGACAATTGCCTCTCGTTCAACCAGTTGAGCAACATAATTCCATCACCATCAGGCAATCTCAAATCAGACAAAACGATGTCATAGGTTGAATCGGAAAGAGTTTCCTGAGCCGAAAGCATACCGGTACACCATTTTGCGACGTATCCATTTTTCTCGAACCATTTTTCAAGCATAGTTCCAAAAGAAATATCGTCTTCAACTATTAATATTTTTCCGTTCACTCAAATAACAATTGATGTTGTAAAGATAAAGGTTTTATTTCTCATTTGATAGCTACTTTGATGTCCATTTATGAAACCTAACATTTGAAAGAAAAAGATTAAGTTTTTTTAGGATAACCACTTTCTTTCACGCGGGAATTGACTATATTTGAAAATCAAAAAGTTTTATTGTATGAATGCTCTAATTAAGAAAGAAAAAAACCAAAGACTCGCCAAACTTCAACAAATTATTATACAATCACAAGCCGATGCCTGCATAATCTCCACGTCTGTCAATCAATTTTATCTACTTGATTTTATTTTTGACGGATATATTTTTATTCAGCCGGAAGGTGATCCGATTTTATTCGTTAAACGCCCTAACAACATTCAAGGAGAAAATGTCATCTATATTCGAAAACCGGAACAAATTCCCGATTTTTTGCGTCAACTAAACATTTCTCTACCCAAGAGACTGATGCTTGAAAATGATGTTTTGTCGTTTTCAACTGTAACCCGATTACAAACTGCATTAGAAATGCCGGATTTAATGAACGTTTCGGGGAAAATGCGTAGTTTGCGCAGCATAAAATCGGAGTACGAACTCAATCAGATGCGCGAATGCGCAAAAATTCATGCACATGTTTACGAACAAATTCCACGAATTTACCGAAAAGAAATGACAGATATTGAATTTCAGATCGAACTGGAAAGAGAAATGCGTCTGGCAGGATCTGCCGGAACTTTTCGTACTTTCGGCGAGAATATGGATATTTTTATGGGAAGCATTCTTACCGGAGATAATGCACAATCAGCGTCCCCATTCGATTTCGCATTGGGAGGACAAGGTGCCTCGCCTTTGCTTCCCATTGGTGCTAACGGCACGAAACTCACTCCAGGAACTACATTAATGGTAGACATGGCCGGAGATTATCGTCCGTGGATGAGCGATATAACACGTGCCTTTGCTATCGGCACCGTTCCCGAAATTGCCCACAAAGCCCACCGAATTTCTATCGAAATTTGTAATGCTATTGCAGACACAACCAAAGCCGGAACGCCCTGTGCCGATCTTTATTTTCTTGCAGAAAATATGGTTAAAGAAGCCGGTCTCGAGGAATATTTTATGGGAACGGAACAACAAGCTAAATTTGTAGGTCACGGCGTAGGATTAGAAATAAATGAACCGCCGGTACTTGCTCCCCGCTCTAAAGAAATTCTGCAATCCGGTATGGCAATTGCCGTTGAACCTAAATTTGTACTGCCTGGTATCGGTGCTGTGGGAATAGAAAATACGTATGTTGTAACGGATAATGGACTGGAGAAAATTACGATTTGTGAGGAAGGGTTGACAGCATTGCAGTAATTTATAATCTCAGCTCTATGAGACAACTTTCTCATAAGGTTGAATTCTTTTCTCCAAGGGGTGAGAAAGATTTCTCAACGTATTGAGAAATTAGTTCCAAAGGAATGAAACTCATCTCCTCTCGATATAAAAAAAGCCCCCGATATTTCTATCGAAGGCTTTA